>JBHICF010000278.1:0-2988 GCA_046759485.1 Nitrospiraceae bacterium | reverse complement strand
TACGCACGGCGGTGTAGAGATCCAGGGTGGTTTCTTCCACGCCTTCAAACTTTTCGAGGTTGAGCGATCGCAAGTTGAGGATCTCAAAAGCACGGATCCCGATCAGCAATAGTGAGCTGGTCGTGTTATCTTCATCGACCAGCGCATCTTGACCTGCCGAGAACCCTTTAAAGATCAGCCAATTATACGGGTCCAGAAAAATGTCCACCACGAAGCCGACCGTGTCGCGGACTGTGGACGGCGGCAGGAACGGCAGCATGAGATAAGGTCCAGGTCCCACGCCATACACCGCCAGCGTCTGGCCGAAGTCCTCATCGGGCGTTTCGAGACCGAACTCGGTCCGAGCGGGATCAAACAACCCACCGATACCGATAGTGCTGTTGATCAGGAACCGGCTGACCTCCAACCCTGCGCCTTTGAACTTCCCCTGGAACACGTTGTTCAGCAGGCGGGGGACAACTCGTAAGTTGTGGAAGGCGTTCGCGAATCCCAGTTGCAGGAAGGTGGGCATGATGAAGTTGTACCCTTTCGCAACCGGTTTCAGGAGATATTGATCAAAGTTGTAATTGAACTTGAAGACGAACACATTGTAGGACTCCCAGGGATCATACTCCTCCAAATCAACGGTCGCTTCGGTCTCGAACGGATCGAGAAATTCGTCATCCTCTGCGGCTGGTGTTTCCTCCTCAGTACCTTCCTCGCTCAGTGCAATGAGTTGAGCGGTCGCTAAGTCCTCGCGGCTCTCTATAGCAGTAGAAGCGACCGAATTTTCGTACCCGACGTCAGTCGGAGAAGTAGATTGGAGGGCAGCGGACAAGGAGGCATGATCCGAACGGACGGAACGGTTGCCCGGTCCATCCGCAAATTGTTCAGACAGACTGGCGCAGCCTCCGGCTCCTATGGCCAAGACCACCGAAACCAGTAACCGAGCCGTTTCCGACCCCCATCGAGACAAGGTGCCACCCCCTTGCGGCCGACGGGCTGTTGGCACAATGATCCGTCAGCGTCCGCTGGGATTGATACGTTGAGCTGGCCCGGCAGGGGGTTATTCCCCTGCAGCGACGCGCCGGCGCACTTTAGCAGAACGGCTACGTACGTGCCAACACTGTTCTTACTGTCCGGGTGCTCGGGCGGACTGGAGGAAGGGGAAGGCGAAGACACGGGATTGGAATAGCGCGCACGTCATCTCGACGACGACACAGGGATCGTCGCCAAAAGCAAGAGGCGCCCTCGCAAGAAGCCGAGAGGGCGCCCCATGCCGTCAGCCCAGCCTACATGCCGATGTGCGCTTTCAGAATCTTCGAATCTGCGATCTTTGGGTTATCTGGCGCGAGATCCGCAGCGTGCTTGAAGTGATCCGTCGCTTCGCTATGCTTGCCCAGCTTATCCAGCGACAGGGCAAGATTAAAGTGAGCCTCGGGTAGCTTCTTGTCGGCCTCCATGGCCTTCCTGAAGTGACCCTCTGCGACATCCCAGTGACCCTGCGCATAATGATCGACACCGGTGTTATTTTCCTCTTGCCCAGCCGATTTGGCCGATGTCGTGAGGGCCGTTTCGCCTGCCGGTGCCGCTCCATTTGCAGACTCACCTTCCTTCATGGCCTGACCGTTCTGCTGGCTGGTATCACACGCGACCACGGTCATGACCAACACGAGACCCAGTCCCAACACAAGTGCGAGTTGTTTCATCGCCTCACCTCCTTAACGCAATACGCCCTCACGGCGCTCACCGAACGCCTGAAGGCGAATCCGCAACTGAGATTGTCATCTTTGGCACGGAGAATGGAAAGAGGGAGCCCCGCCCGAGTTTAGATACGTCCCCCTTTTTTGGATTGTCCTCGCTCAGTCTATTCCTCTTAGACGGTTGAAAGCAAATCGCGTAAACAGCGCGCAGGGTACCGCGTCCATTTAGGCAGTTCGACCAAGCTCTCTCATCGACTCCTACCCGACCACTTCGTCGGAGAAGCGCTTCAGCCGTTGAAAATACGGCCGACCCCCAATCGCATACAGATTATTATGATCAGCCCCTTCGACGAGGTAGAACGATTTTGGCTGACGCGCGGCATCGAACACCTGTTTCCCGAGATCGATCGGCACGATCTCGTCTTGATCACCATGGATCACCAGAACCGGCACTGATACGGACTTCAGCGGTTCGAGCAGGTCGTAGCGTGAACTCAGCAGCCAATGCGCTGGCAGGCCGAAGTAGTGAACCTTGGCCATGGACTCCACCGAGGGAAAGGCCGACTCCAAGATGAGCCCTGCAGCTGGGCGCTGACTGGCAAGGTAGCCAGCCACAGCCGCTCCCAACGAGCGGCCGAAGAGGATCATGCGCTTCGAGACGACGCGCCGTGTCTTTGCCAAGTAGTCATAGGCAGCCAGCGCATCCTGGTACAGGCCTTCTTCAGAAGGGGATCCATTGCTCTGGCCGTAGCCGCGATAGTCGAAGAGGAAGACCGAGAAGCCCAACCGATAGAGGTGAGTCAGGTTGTCCAACCGGTTGATGATGTTGCCCGCGTTGCCGTGACACCAGAGCAACACTGGCGATGTCGGCGAGGCCTCCACGAACCAGCCGAAGAGGGTGGTCTCATCTTCGGCGTGGAACCACGTGTCTTGTAGCGGCAGCCCACTCAGCCGTGCCCACTCGCGGTGGGTCCATGGAGAGGGGTGATACACAAAAACCTGGTCAAGAAAGCCGCCCACCGATCTCCCGAGTCATTCCCGAAGCAGAAAGCAAGATCCCCTCCCCTCCTCAGGAAATCTACGTGAGGAGGATGACAAGCGCCAGCCTAAGTCACGGCCCTGGACGTGTCAAGTGCGCGCGCTTCAAATACGTGATTTCTTTGACTGTAAGCCTTGGTCGGGCTATAAGCGAAGAAGGAGGAACGTTTGAAGGCAGATGGCTAGACGAACACCTTCAACTGATGGCTACTCACAGGATCCAGCCGTGAAAATCCCGTTGCTGATCCTGGGGGGCATCGCCTTGCTC
>JBHICF010000277.1:0-3016 GCA_046759485.1 Nitrospiraceae bacterium | reverse complement strand
GTGTGGCGCAGTCGCTCCGGAGCGGTGGCATATACGTGATTCAGGAGTTGGTCCGGCCCCGATCGCCGAAAGAGGCTGGACAAGGTGGAGCCCTTTTGGACCTCTATTTCGCATGCACGAGCACGGCAGGAACCTGGTCTTACGAGGAGATGGCTGACTGGCAGCGAGAAGCGGGCCTCATTCCGAAAAAGCCGATCCGTTTCCGTTCGGTACCTGGATCTGGGCAGCAGGTAGCAGTAAGACCGGCCGAGTGAATGGGGCGTCGTGGGCCGCCTAGGCCTGCCAGCCGTTCAACATTGTCCGGCTGAGCTCGATTTAGCCGATAGTGGCACTGCCAACCATGAACCAAACCGGGACATAGGTAACAGAAAATTCTCACAACATAGGTAACACATATTATCAAGACATGGGTAACACTTTATGAGAACGGAGGTGTGCCCATGCCTTGGAAAGGTGTTACCGTGAGCGAACAAAGACAGCGATTCCTCGAAGACTACCAACTGAACTATTATTCCATCACAGAGCTTGCCGAGCGATTTAGCATCTCCCGCAAGACAGCCCATAAATGGATCAACCGGTTCAAGCAACATGGACAGGCTGGGTTTCACGAGCACTCGCGACGGCCGCACAGCTGTCCATGGCAGACAGCTGCGTCGATCGTGGAGGAGCTAGTGGAGCTGCGCAAGAAACACCCAAACTGGGGGCCAAAGAAACTGCTCGACCTGATGCAGCAGCGGGATCCAGGGAGGCAGCTTCCGTCGGTATCGACGGGAGCCCGGATCCTGGCAAGAGAGGGACTGGTGAAACCCAGGCGACGATATCGTAGAGCGCACCCCGGCTGCCCAAAGAGCATCCCGCAGGGACCCAATGATATTTGGGCGGCAGATTACAAAGGGCAATTCCGGTTGAAGAATGGGGCGTATTGCTTCCCACTGACCGTCAGCGATCTATCATCCCGCTTCTTGTTGGGAATCGACGCACACCCTGCGATCTCTTTGGAGAAGACATTTCGTTATTTCACTACTGTATTTCACACCTATGGACTGCCCAATCGCATTCGAACCGATAACGGTACCCCGTTTGCCTCAAACGCTCTCGCACGGCTGTCGCAGTTGTCTGTGTGGTTCATCAAGCTGGGCATCTACCCCGAGCTGATCGAGCCTGGAGAACCGCAGCAGAACGGCATCCACGAGAGGATGCATCGTACCCTCAAACAAGAGGCTACGATCCCACCGGCCAGCAGCATGCCAGCACAGCAGAGAAAGTTCGATCGCTTTCGAGAAGAATTCAACTTGGTGCGTCCGCATGAAGCGATTGATATGAAGCGACCGGGAGAGATCTACAATCCTTCCTGCCGTAGAATGCCGCGGCGGATCGAGACTTATCACTATCCATCCCATTACCTTGTGCGCCGTGTTAGCCGCGCGGGAACAATACGCGTGTTTGGCAAGCAATTCTTTGTGAGCCACACTCTGGATGAAGATTATGTGGGGTTAGAGGAGGTGGATGACGGTATGTATGACTTATTCTTCTGCTTCTATCACATTGGGCGATATGAGTTGCATACGAACAAAATTCACGATATTGTGTCTAAGGTACCGATGACGAGGCAGTGGGCGGACCATCCGAACAATCTGTAACCTATGTCCTGAGAATAAAGTGTTACCGATGTCCTGAACTTGTACCTAATTGCTCGCTACCGATGAGTTGGAAAGTCAAGAGGCAATTTAGAAACTAGCTCAAACCAATAAAAAGCAGCACTCGCCCGGCCCACCGCCGGGTGTTTGATTTGGCGGAGGGATGTCCATTGATCAAGTTTGAGGGTGCAGCTCTTCTTACGAAATTGACCCAGGGAGGAGCTCAAGGAGCTCCTCTTCTGGAGCGATAACGTAGTCCTTCCCGCCGCGCCTAATGCGATCGAGCTTCTTCCCCATACCCACATTCATGAGGTGATATCGGGTCCACTGGCGGGTATTGAGCCCACGGCGTTTTGTATCATCCAGCTTCCAGGACCACATGATGTATTTGAAGGCAACCTTGTCGACTACAGCGTGGCGGTCAGCGGTGCGCTTTGTGAGCACGTGCCATACTGCGACGAGGAGTCTGCGGGCGATGGCGACGGCAGCTTTATTGGATCCAAGACGAGGTTCGAGGCGCTGGTATTGGGCTTTCCAGTAAGGGTGGGTGTCTACAGCTCGGCGGGCGGCTTCGACCAGGATCCAACGCAGCTCCTTGCGGCCGCGTTTGGTGATTCTGCCGGTGCGGCGCTTCTCACCGCTGTCGTGGATGCTGGCGCCCAAACCGGAATAGCCCACAAGCTTCTTGGGATGAGGAAAGCGAGAGATATCGCCAATGGCAGACAGCACGGTCAGGGAGACGATGAGGCCGAACCCCGGCAGCTGCAGGAGGAAGGGCGCCTGCTCCGCCCAAGGATCGGCGGTGCTGAGGCGGTAGAGCTCTTCGTCGATCTCCTCCAGTTGCTCTGCGATGTGGTCGATGGTAGCTAGGTCGTGGCGAAGGCGCATGTGTTCTGTCGATGAAAGGTCCAGTCCTTGCCACCATTCACGATGCTTCTGAGTGAAGATCTTGCCCTGGGGAGGTTTGATATTGTGACGGTGGAGCAGACTGTGAAGATGGTTGCGTGCGCGTGTACCCATGCTCACCAGCCGTCGACGGTGTGCCATCAAAGAGCGCAGCTCGCGCACAGGAACGGGCGGCACCCACACTTCGGGGATGAGATCGGCTGCCAGGAGATGAGCCAGCCGGAGGACGTCGTGCCGATCGGTCTTTACACGGGCTTCGGCGATCCACTTGACCTTTGGGGGATGAGCGACGATGGCTCTATCCACCAGGGGAGCCACCTGGTCATAGATCTCCCAGGCATTGGTGGTGGCTTCGAGCACGACGGCATCGGTGGGGAGTAGATTGGCCTTTGCCCAAGCGAGCCATTTTTGCAGGGATATTCGGCGTGGATTGAGGACTACCTCCTGCTGCCGGTTGACGCCGCCGACGACCA
>JBHICF010000276.1:0-3024 GCA_046759485.1 Nitrospiraceae bacterium | reverse complement strand
CTCGGGGCAAGGCCCCTCGCCTAACGCTTGTACCCCGCGAGAATCCCATTGACACCGGGCGAGTGTATTGGATATCGCTTGATTCCCCGGAATCCAGCCCGTTTCATCCACTCGGTGTATTCTGCCCAAGTGTAGTTCCGCCCTTCGGTCTCGATCAACATATTGAGGGACATCAGCGCCGCCGGCACGGGCCCGGTCTTGTCGTCATTCATCATCAATTCACCCACAATGAGGGCGCCGCCACGAGGGAGCGCGTCAAAACACTTCCGAAGCAGCACGGCGTTCTTCTCTGGCGACCAGTCATGGAGGATCATTGAGAGCAGCATCACGTCAGACCCTGTGGGCAAGTCCTCCTTGAAAAAATTCCCTGGATGCGCAGCGATCCGATCGGATAACCCAGCTTGAGCAATTTTCTCGCGCGCAATCGCTAAAGAGGCAGGAAGATCGTAGACTCGCGCATGAAGGCGAGGATAGCGACGTGCTGCCTCAATGCAATACGCGCCGGAACCTCCACCAACATCGAGGAGGTTTCTAAATCGTGAGAAATCGAACACCCTAGCAACGGCTTGTCCTGATTGGATGCTCCAACTGTGCATCGCTTCCGTGAAGATTCGCTGTTCCTCACTGTTCGAAGAAAGTGCTTCAAACAGATCGGTATGACTCCCCCAGGTTTGCGCACGGTTGGTCCTAAGAGCATCCGTGAGCCGATCCCAAGCTAGATAGAGGCGTCGATCTAACATCGTGATCACTCCACCAAAGTAGTACGGCTTTCCTCGTACCAGGAATTCAGCCGCCAAGGGGGAGTTCACGTAGCGCCCCTTTTTCTTCTCGAGGAGACCCAACGCGGCGCATGCACTCAGCAACATCTCCGCGGGCCTGAGTTCCAACTTGAGCGACTGGCTCAGATCCTCCGCCGTCACGCCTCGACCAGCCAGGTGGCTAAAGAGATCGAGATCCATCGCTGCAGCTAATGTTTTCGATGCCCAGAAGCCGGTCGTCAGTTGCATCAAAGGAATCGATGTCAGTTGTATTGTTGAGGTCTTCTTCTTCGAGCGTTGTCTCGCAGTCATGGTCTCCTCTCCTCAGATTGGTCGCCTTGAACTCCTTGAGAAGGCTGATGCACAGCGGTCATGCAGACAGAGACTTCAGACTCTAGCTCTGAGTCCGGGAAAATATGAGGAAGACCTGCTTTGGCAGAAATTGAAATTCCCGTTCCAACGAGTATCCAGCTTCCTTCATTTCGCGTGTGATCGCGTCGCTAGATGTCCAGTGGCCCTCGAGTTGCTGCCACCAGCCCTCACCATTAAAATCGATCACCGCAATCCGGCCGTTACGACGGAGGAACTTCCCAACCTTTGTGAAGTAGGAGATGCGATCGTGAAGGTGGTGGTAAGTATTGCACGTGAAGATGAGATCGATCCCTCCGTCCTGGAGGAGCGGGTCATCAGGCTTCGCCAGAATCACCTGGATATTCCCAATGCCTTCTTTCCTGGCCTGCTCAGCGATGAGGGTATTCATGGCCTCATCAACATCGACAGCGAACACTTTCCCGTTCGACCCCACGGCCTCTGCGAGACGAAAGGTGAAATATCCACTTCCCGATCCGAGGTCCGCCACATGGTCGCCAGGTTGAATATTCAGGGAGGAGATGACCTGAGCGGGATGCTGCCACTCGTCCCTGTTGAATCCCTCATAGGCGCATCGCTTGAGCGCCGTACAACTCGTCGCACCGATGAACAAGAAGACGAGGGCCGTCCGAAGGACATGACGGTGAGTACTCAACATGGCTTTCCACGCACGAATCGCATTCCTTCTATCGCCTTCGGCGGAGCCCCCTGGTGTGCGGCCAACGTGTTCCTGCCTGCTGCTGGCTGACGAGGTGACCCGCGGGACCTATTGCCGACGGTAGGTCCCCATCAGCTCAGCCTGCTTCAGGACGTGCCCCTGCATGGCGTTCTCGAGCTGTTGTTTCGTCGTACTGGGCGGCAAGCTCAGAGTCGTGTCCAGGGCGTACAGTTTGAAGAAATAGCGATGCGTCCCAGAAGGCGGACAGGGTCCTCCATATCCGATTCGTCGAAAATCTGACATGCCCTGCTTCACACCATTAGGCAGAGATTCCTGCTTGGGTACATCCTCGTCGAGCGAGCGTGCGCCCGAGGGGATGTTCCAGGCGACCCAATGCACCCAGGTGCCACGCGGGGCATCGGGATCATCGGAGATGAGGGCCCAACTTGTGGTTTCGTTCGGACCTTCTGACCAGCTCAAAGGTGGCGAGACATCGGCACCATCGCAGGTGTACTTGGCTGGGATCGACTCGCCACTTCCAAAGGCTGAACTTTTCAGTTCCATGACTGCACCTCTCCTGCCCGTCACTAGATGTACTATTGGTGCATACACGAAGCTTCTGTCCACGGCAGAAAAAGAGGAAGACAACAGGCTCTTCAGCACGCGGGCCTCGGCCAATTGATGAGCCGGCACCCTCGCTTGCTCGACGACTCGCTCACCCGCAAACCCAGGAAGCGTACAGAGAAGCATCGATGCGAGGGCGGTCCGGGCGACCTGTCTCGCGGTCATCATATGTTCAGTCCTATGAATCCCAGAGATCTACTCGATCGTCGGCTCGACCGTCACCCGTGTCTTCACTGAGTTCGAGACGAGGCAGTTCGCTTCTGCTTTCGAGAGCAAGTCTCGGGCTTTGTCGACATCCTCTCTTGACTTCACTGCGACTCGAGGTTTCAGGACGATCGTGGTAACTTGGAACTTGCCGTCCACCAGCTCTAATCGACCCTCGGCATCGCTCTCATACGCGCTGAAGGTCAAGCCGGCGCGTTCGGCAAACGCCAGGAACGTGGACATGACGCACACATTCACCGATGCGACATAGAGGTCCTCTGGCGACCAGATTCCCTCGTGTCCCTTGAACTCAGGCGGCGTGGCCACTTGCAACACGGGCTTCCCTTCGGAAGTGAGCTCCCCCATCTTGCGGTCCGTCCATCTTACTGTCGTGCGGTACGTGTAGGTTTT
>JBHICF010000275.1:0-3034 GCA_046759485.1 Nitrospiraceae bacterium | reverse complement strand
GGTCTGTATTTAACCCTCAATCGTGCGATCCCTGTGGGTGAGCACCAACCAGTTCACCTCGGGTTTGTCAGCGATATCGCGGTGCTGAACATTCAGGGCCGCGTGCGAGGCGTACGCGAGAACATCCGTCCAGGTCAGGAACAGGACGAAGGTTCGTCGCTGGGCCTGGCAATAGAATTTCCCACGCTGGGAGCAACTGAAGGCCCGATTTTCGCGTCACTGCTGGAGGAGCTGCGAGAGCGGCCTGGCAGCGTGAAGGTCACGGCCTTTCTCGTCCCTCGCGAGGCACGCGATCTTCTCCTGGAGATGTCCTCAGGAGAGGACGGCACACTTCAGCTGACCGCGTTGCGCAGTCGGCCTGAGGCATCCAGCGAGAGCCCCTCCATCAACCGACGGCTGGCGCCGCGCGTGAACCTGGCACTCGCGGCCCAGCTCGAAGGCTGGACCGAGGCGCTGCGCTTCTCCCCCCACACTGCCCTGACGGCGAATCTCAGCATGGGTGGTGTCAGTCTCCGCCTCGAGGCACACGAAAATCTGATCGGCCGACGCTGTTACGTGCGCTTGCCGACACTCCATGCCACAGCTCCTGGGAGGGGTAATGGCGAGGGAGCGAACTCATCATTCACCGTGCTGACCGAAGTGGTCTGGGTCCAGCCGGATTGCTCACCGCTCTCTGAGCTCAGAACAGTCTCCGCGGCTCCAACCCTACGGGCAGGCCTCCGCTTCGTCTATCTGAATGACGAGAACTACCGTCTTGTGGCGAAACTCGTGGGACAGTTTCTCACGACTCCGCTACGACTCCATCAGAGAGACAAGGCTGCGAGCGTGAATAGCGAATTCCTTACGTGCCGGAACGAAAAGGGACAACGCATTGCGCTCTATTATGACCACCCACGTGAGCGCCTTGAGTCGCACTCCCCAGTCGCCATCATTTCGTCCGGGTACGGAGACACCAAACGGGATCATGTCACTCTGGCCTATTACCTGGCCAGGAATGGATTTCACGTCCTCCGGTACGATCATACGGATCATGTCGGTGAGAGCGAGGGCGACATCGCCGATTTCACGCTCACCGGCATGGAGCATGACCTTAGCGCAGTACTGGATTTCGCGGGTCAACGATGGCCCACCGCTCCCACGATGGTGGTGGCGACGAATGTTGCAGGCCGAGTCGCTCTTAAACATGCGACGCGAGATCCCAGAATTCAACTGTTGGTGCTGATCGCCTGTGTGGTGGATCTTCGCGCGACCTTGCATGCCGTCCATCGAGAAGATCTCCTCGGGGCCCACAGAGCGGGGATCCGGCGAGGTACAGCCAATCTCCTTGGGTTTACCAACCACCGTGACTTTTTCTTGGACGATGCAATCGTGCATGGGTATTCTGACTTGGAAACGACGATTCGGGATGCCGAACACGTCCAGACACCTGTCATCTTGCTCGGCGCCGAAAAGGATAGCTGGGTCACGCTGGAATCTCTCAAGCAGGTGCAGCTTGCATTAGGAGCGAACTCAAAGCATTTCTTTCTCGTCCCCCAAGGCGCTCACCACCTTTCTGAGAATGCCAACGAGAATGGCTCTGTCCTCCGCCAGGTGCTCAACCGCTGTATTGCAGAATTCACCTCTCCGAGCAACGCGCGAGTGCTCATCGAGGTTCCACGGCAGGAGATCACCGTACAGTACCAGTTGGAGCGGGAACGAGCGCGTGCTCACCACCCGATGGACAAAGCGCAACTTGTTGAGTTCTGGCGCGAGTATCTGCACCACTCTCAAGACATGATCAATGCCTCCGATTTCTGGCAACTGCTGGACCAGCTCTACCGCCTCCCTGGAGTCTTTAAGGAGGAGGAAAAAATACTCGATGCCGGATGTGGAGGCGGAAACTTCGGCATGTACTTACTCACCAACCAGGCTTATCAGCGCCGCAACCGCTCCGATGTGTCCCAAGGCCTGCCTTCCTATGTTGGCATCGACTTCGTTCCGGAGGCCCTCGCCCAAGCGCACCTGAACCTCACGAAGGTGACACAGCAGTTGAGAGAAAGCGCGGCCTTTCCTCTGACCGTCAGCTCTCCAATCAAAGTCTCATTTAATCTGACCGATCTCAACTACCCGCTTCCGTTCCATGACAATCAATTTGACCGAATTGTCTGTAATCTCGTTGTGGCTTATCTTCACAATCCGCTGTTGACCCTGCGGGAGTTCATGCGCGTTCTCGTTCCCAAAGGCCTGCTCATTTTGACGAACCTCAAGCCTCATGCCGACATCTTTCAAATCTACCGTGCCATCATCAGGATGAAGAGCCCGGATAAGCAGGAAGAGCCGGCCAAAGCGCTTCTCTCCAACTTCGGGAAGATTATTCAAGGGGAACGGAACGGCGTCTTTAGGTTCTTCGGTCGAGAAGAACTCTCGACTTTGCTGTCTTCTATCGGAGCCGTGCGCTCGAGAATTCATACCACGTTTGCCGATCAAGCTTATCTGGCCGTAGCTGAGAAACCGGTCTCATAGATGGATACGCACCGTACGTCCAGCCAGTTCATGGTCTCAATGGATAGACCAATCAGGCTCGCGATGGGGTCGGGTGGCCATACGAGCTTCCCTCCTTCCGCAGAGGGGCCACGTTGCTGCTGGACCGGACCAGTTCTTCGCCCTCGCTGATCACTCGCAAGGAGATCGCCTATGCGCCGTCGACAGCAGGAAAAGATGCTACGGTCACTCGCCGAGACAGGTAAGCTGAAGAAGCCTCAGAGACGACCGAGTCCAGTTGGCGCCTCAAGGTCACCGGGGGAAGCTCAAGAGCGCCGTCGCCATGAACGAACTTCTCTCACGATTCCTTACCGCCTGCGTTTCCAAGGAAAAGAACTCTCCGGGAACATCCACGACATCGCTTCGGGTGGTCTCGGACTACTCAGTGATCCGTATCTCAGCGTCGGCACTCCTCTCACGCTCCATTTCTCATTTGGCGGCACGTGCTACCTCAACTTCTCGGGCCAGGTTGTCTTTTGCATGCTCCTTGAGAAGCAGGGCCGGCCCTACCACA
>JBHICF010000274.1:0-3050 GCA_046759485.1 Nitrospiraceae bacterium | reverse complement strand
CAACCAGGCATACACGCCAGATAGGCCCGCCACGAGCGCGGAACAGATAATTGCAGCGGCGAGCCGATATCGGTACCGAGAGAGATAGCCTATCAGCCTGAGAAAGGGCTTCATGGTCCGCACCTCGAGAGAACCGTCTCTGCAGCGCGCTTGGACGCTCCGGGGCTCCCTAGAGATTCTCGCACAGCCTGTAATCCAGCACACATTTCGTTATAAGCATCCTTATCGCCAAGGAGGCGCGCGCCTTCTTCGATCAGCCGTTCCACGGATGCGTCGCGCTGGATGAGCTCGGGGACAATCTTTCGACCGGCCACGAGGTTGACGAGTCCAATACAGTCCACCCTGATCACGCTCCGGATGAGCCAGTAATTCAACCAGGATAGCCGATAGACGAGGACCATGGGGGTTCCCACGACCGCCGCCTGCAGCGTGGCAGTTCCGGAAGCAACCAGGAGCAGGTTCGACACGGCCATGACCTCACTGGATTGATCCTTCACCACTCGGACAGCCACATCCGTACCGGCCAGCAGCTCATCGATGAGTCCTGTCGGAATCGAGGCAGCCTGCGCGAGAACGAACTGCAGTCCATCGTACAGTTTGGAGAGTCGACCGGCAGCTTGGAGCATCACTGGAAGCAGCATCCGAACTTCTCGCTCGCGGCTCCCCGGAAGCAACCCGATGACCGGTGCACTCCCCTCAATTTCAAACTGCTTTCGGAGTTCGTCCCGATCATACGAGGGCGCCACACTATCCAGCAAGGGGTGTCCGACGAAATGACATGGAACACCTGCCTTTCGGTAGAGTTCTTCCTCGAAGGGCAAGATCACAATCATCTGATCCACGACGCGGGAAATGAGACGTATGCGACCGGGATGCCACGCCCAGATCTGCGGAGCGATGTAGTAGACCACGCGATGCCCTGCGCGTTTGGCGACACGCGCTAGCCGCAGATTCAGTCCCGGATGGTCAATGAACACCACCGCGTCAAGCGGGGTCTGCTTCAGGAAGCGAGCCAAGGCAAAGTAGGTGCGCGCGGCGGCAACCAATTGGCCATGGCCGGGCATGCCGATTATATCCAATCGATCCAGCCCGGGCAGCAGGACCACACCCGCTGCCTGCATTTGGGCTCCACCCACCCCCATGAGGTCAACAGATGGGCAGAGCCCTCGAAGGGCATACGCTAGGTTGGCACCATGGAGATCTCCAGATGCCTCACCCGTGACAATGAGGATCCGCGGCATAGGGAAAACCGTTACCCGTGGAGCGATCGACGCCAAGAAACGGGAAGCCGCCCTTTGCGTCAACGCCTGAGAGCTCGGGCTTCCCCAAGAACTGACTTATATCACTGAACCAGGACTGTGACGACCGACAAAGTCCTTGATCGCATCGAGGACTTGATGTGCCAACTCCAGCGCCGCGACAGCGTCTTGTCCCGAGACGGGTGGCGCACCCCCAGTCTGTACTGTGCGGACAAAGGCTTCCAACTCCAACTTGAGGGGCTCTTCGTTTCCCCCCTTGACCGGCTCCATCTCGATCTCCGGCCGCTTGCTCGCTCCGACCCGTCGTCGGCAGATCAGGCCCTGTCGGGCTTGATAATCCACTGATATGTAGGCATCTCGCTGGAACAGCCGGAGTTTTCGCATCCGAGTGGTCGAGACACGGCTGGCGGTCAGATTCGCGACGCACCCGCTCCCGAATGCGATCCGAGCGTTCGCAATATCGATGTTGGGGGACAACACCGGGACACCCGCTGCGCGGATCTCTTCGACTGGTCCTGGGTCGAGCGAGAGCACAATGTCGAGATCGTGAATCATCAAGTCAAGCACAACGTCTACGTCAGTACCCCGCTCCCCGAAGGGACTCAGGCGGTGACATTCGATGAACCCTGGACTGCGAATGTATGGCTGCACGGCGCTGAAGACTGGGTTGAACCGTTCGATATGGCCAACCTGCAACACACGCGCTGAGGCCCGCGCCCGTTCGACGAGTTCCCGAGCGTCGTTGGCAGTGACGGCGATCGGTTTCTCCACCAGAACATGAACACCCGCATCCAGGCAGGCCTTCACAACCGCATAATGCGCCGAAGTCGGCACCGCGACGCTGACCGCATCCACTTCTTTCAGCAGCTTTTGGAATTCGGTGTGGGCAGGGACTTGATGCCGCTCGCCGATCTGCTTCGCTCGGGTAGGATTGATATCCACGACCCCCACGAGCGTCGCAAGGGGTGATTCGGCATATAACCGGGCGTGATGCTGACCGAGATGTCCCACGCCGATGACGCCGACACGCACGTCGTTCACGGTGAGTGAAGTGTGGAGATTCCAATCACAGCAATGCCCGCCCGTTCTGCCCGGGCAATCGTCACTTCTCGGTCGAGTAGGACACTGCGACCGGCTTCCAGAGCAAGGGCCGATGCCTTGACAGACTCCATCGTTTCGATGGTTGCAGGACCCACGGCCGGCAAATCGAATCGGAGGTCTTGCTGCGGCTTACACCGTTTGACCACGCTGGCCCCTGTCCCGGCCAGTGCACCTCCTCGTCTGATCGTTTCGTCAGTGCCTTCCGCAGCTTCAACAGCGACGATCACACGGTCCTTCACAATCACGCACTGGCCGATGTCGAGCCTGCCCGTCTCGCGGGCAACAGTCCATCCATATTGAAGATCTTCCCATTCCGTCTGACTTGGGCTCCGCTTCGTGAGGGGTCCCTCTTCAACGAGCACACCGCGGAGCCCGAAGGTGGACTCACGGATCGTGATGCCTTCGCGCTCCAGCTCCGCCGCCACCTCACGTAGGATGGCATCATCCTTAAACTGCCTCAAACGGCTTGCCACGGTCAGAGCCCGCAGATCCGGGATGACGGTGGTAAACACGTGTGTTTTCTTGATGCCTCCCAACATCACGGCCTGCCGGACTCCATCCTCCTTAAAGGCCTTGATGAGCTTGTTGAATTGTCCGATCTTGATCCAGTGGATGCGCTCGACGTAGCTTTCTAATTCCGGAGAGGTTTCGCCAATATGAGCGACTGCGGTCACGGAATACCCCAACCGC
>JBHICF010000273.1:0-3061 GCA_046759485.1 Nitrospiraceae bacterium | reverse complement strand
GGTAGGCTGCATCCCATTTTCGAGCCTGATCGATGTTGGCCTGGACCACGCCAACTGTTAGTGAGCGGTTTCCATCTGGGGGCACACCAGATTTCAGGATTACATCACCGTACGCCAGCGTGTAGGTCATGATGAGCATTGCCGCTGCGGGTGACAACCAGGAGAATCGCTCAACCGGCAGAGACGTTCCCAGATGATCGCGGAGCCGATGGAGAGACCACACCACAACCTCGGCGAGGGCAGCGTTCACAAGCACGATGATGAAAGAGACACCATAGACGCCGGTGTGATCGGCGATCTGAATAACTGGAAGCCATAAGTATTGAGAATACCCCAGGAGATCCCAAGGAAGCCCCGAAAGCAAATACGTGCGAATCAGTTCCAGTGTGACCCAAATAAAGGGTGCCCCGAAGAAGGCGAAGAATGGAAGGCTTCGGCGCAGCCACGTCAATGCTACGGCATACAACGCGAGATAGAGGCCGAGGTAGGTTGCCAGGAGCACCATTAAGGCATAGCTAAGCCCCACCGGCATATGACCATAGTCATGCATCGCCACGACCACCCAGAACATCGTCCCAATGAACGCAATCACACCGGCTAACCAGCCGAGCCAGAAGGCTCGACGGCGAGTCACGCCGTCCAGCGCGAGGTGTAATGGGAGCAACAGGACCCAGGCTAACTGGCCAAGGTCGAAGTCAGGGAAGCATAAGGGGTAGAGGAAGCCTGTAGCGCAGGCCAGGATGACCTGTCGGATGGGCGCGGCTGCCATTGTGCGTACAATATCGGAATGGGCACCTACTTGCAAATTGGCCATCGACGTCTGGGTGCGTTATCATACCGATGCGGGCCCGATGAGAGTCGGTCGGATGTCACCAGCGCAACCCGCTTGGACCGTACCATGGAGGACAAGACTACATGAGAAGTAGGAATCTCGTGCTCGTTGCGGTTCTCACGATGCTCGGTCTCGCACTCTGCAGCACCAATTGTGTGCAGGCTCAGGAATCATCACTCGGGTCGAAAATCGGATGGAAACTGGGACGAGGTGTGGCCAACCTTACGACGGGATGGGTTGAATTACCCAAACAAATCTATACCACGTGGAAGGCCGAAGGGTGGGTAACTGGGATCTTGCAAGGAACCGTGGATGGGGTGGGCATGCTCTTCGGTCGGACCGTGGCGGGCGCCTACGAAATCGTGACCTTCCCGATTCCAATCCCCCCAGAGTACCAGCCGATGTTGCAACCTGATTACGTCTGGCAGGATGAGCAGACCGCTGAGACCCCTCAGGTCAGCTGAGCGGTGAGTCCCCCCGTGGCTCAGACTTTTTCGGGATTCTGGTAGAACGAATACTGGTAGGCGAAGTAAATCGCAAAGCCGTAGAACAACGGGTCGGCCATGCTAAACGTGGCCGCCATCAGCTCCATCACCAGTGGGGGATTTAGCTGAGCAAGCACCTCTCCCAGGGGGATGGATTCCTGGAGAGAGACAAATATGCAGGTACTAAGAAGGTTGCCCGCCAGACAACCGAGACAGCCGAGAAAGGCAGCCATGATGCCGAAGGAGGGATGCACACCCTTGCCGGTGAGCCGCACAGCATGCCCAACCAGGAAGCCGATGCCGACCGCCATCCAACCAATCTGGTATTCTGTCAAGACAGTGATTGTAGCCCATAATCCCGCGCCGACTGCCGCTGTGACGAGCCCACCGACAGCACCCAGCAAATAACTTTGCTCGGCTTCCATTTGACGGAGCCGTGCCCGCATTTTGACCTGATCGACGCCCATGGTGTCCGGAGAGCTTGGCGCCTTCGCCTCTAGCTGTTCTTGCTCCTGCACGGGCACACGTACTCCTTCAGAATTCAGAAAAGATTGCAGGCTCCTCGACCATCTCCTTCAGCGTACCGGTCAACACTGGAATCGTCAAACGCTCTGGAATATCCCAGCCTTAGTGATTCCCTCAAACGGCTCGTCACTGCGACAGCATTTCCAATGGCAGCAGCGGGCCGCGCCTTGCGCGGCCTTTCAAGGCGATGGTATGATGCGAGCGCATCTGATAAGGGAGTTTTGCTATGCCGAATGTAACCTTACTGTACTCAGCGACCTGTTCTGCCTGTCCATCGGCAAAGAGCCTGTTTAAGCAATTGCGGGCCAAGTACAGCTTCAGCTACCGGGAGGTGGATATTACCTCTCAGGATGGCCAGGAATTGGCCGAGCGACACTCGATCAGAGCCGTCCCTGCTACCATTATCAATGGCCGTTTGACCTTCATCGGAGTGCCAAGTCGGCAGAGCGCTGAGAAGGCACTGACGCCTAAGGGACCGTAGGTCGCCCTGCATTGCCAGGGGTGCTTCCATGGACGAAGAAGACGTTCTCGACGAACTGCCCCCATTGCCAAAAATCGATACTGGGCCACCCCCGGAGTGCCCGTTCTGCGGTGATCCTATGTCCTTCGTAGATGGAGACTGGGCTTGCCAAGACTGCAACGGGGAATCCATGGGTCCAGAAACTGGGTGAGAAACGCTGTTCTGACTATCATTCACCTCGAGTCTGAAGCCGCATTCGCCCAGTTGCCTCGCGCCTCTAACCTACCCTGAAGCATGCTCAGAATCGTCACCGGTCGATTCCACCCGGATCTCGAGCGGGCGTTCGTCGAAGAGATCCGGCAGCTGAAAAGCGACGACCCTCTGATCCCGCTCACAGTGGTCGTCCCCTCGGAACCGCTTCGCCGCCGTCTCAAATACCTCCTTTGCGTCGAGCACCAGTGCGTGCTCCTTGAGTTCTCGCTACTGACCTTCTACCAGCTGGCTCGTCGGCTTCTAGAGGAGGGGTTAAATGGAGCGGGGGCCTCTGCTCTCCCAACGGTTCGGTCTCAGTTTTTCTTTAAAGAGCTTGTGCATGAATCCCTCCGCGCCACCGTGGGTACAGACCCCGGCTGGTCGCGCCTCGTGGAAATGCCAGGCGCATGGGCAGCGCTGTGGGCGACCCTCAAGGATCTGAAAGACGCCAACGTAGATGCTGAACGTGTTCTCGAAGCAGTCCCTCAGATGGGACTCGACGGAAAG
>JBHICF010000272.1:0-3067 GCA_046759485.1 Nitrospiraceae bacterium | reverse complement strand
CCAACGCAGTCGTCTGCATGTTACCGATTAGCCCGTAATTTTCTATTGGCTGGTATGCCATTCTTTACTCCATCTTGAAAGTGTCAACGTTGCCAATCGAAGGTCGGCTCATCCTCCCTCACGGAACTCCGGGTACAGCATCATCCCGCCATCCACGTAGATCGTGCATCCCGTGACGTAGTCCGAGTCATCCGATGCCAGCCACACGGTGGCTCGTGCGATGTCGGCCACATCACCGACCCGCCCGTAGGGGATCAACGTGAGCAGCTTTCGTTCTGCTTCTGGCGTGGACCACGCGCCCGTATTGATTGGGGTCTTGATCGCCCCCGGCGAAACGCCATTCACACGTATCTTATGTTCTGCCAGCTCCTGCGCGAGAGTCTTCATCAGCATGGAGACGCCGCCCTTCGAGGCCGCGTAATTGACATGCCCGGCCCAGGGAATCGCATCATGCACCGATGACATGCAGATGATTTTTCCCGCCGCACTGGACACCTTGGGCACCACGCCCCGACGCATGAATTCCCGTGCTGCCTCCCTGGCACAGAGAAATTGGCCGGTGAGATTCACCGATATGACATGTTCCCACTGTTTCAAGCTCATCTCGAGGAATGACGCATCCTGCTGGAGGCCGGCATTGTTGACCAGGATATCGATCGTGCCATAGCTTTTGAACATCTTCTGGAACATGGCTTGGACCTGATCCTCTTTGCTGACATCTGCTTGGATCGCCATGGCTTCGCCGGCGGCGGCTTTGATTTCCTTGACGACTTGTTGGGCCTTGTCCTCCCCCGACACATAGTTCACGACGACGGCGGCGCCAGCTGCGCCTAATGCGGTCGCCACTGCAGCCCCAATGCCACTGTTGGCGCCGGTGACGAGGGCCCGTTGTCCACTCAATGTCGTTCCTTGCGGGTTCTTCGTTGCCATCCCCTCCTCCTCCTCAACTCTATATTCTAAGGCGTTGGCGCTGGGCTTACCTTCTTGCCACGAAACAACGACCACTTAAGTCCGATTGGGGCGATGAGGGTCGTCGCGATAATTGCTATCACAATGGCGGTGAACACGCCTTCGGACATAACCCCTAACCCTTTCCCCACACTGGCCATGATGAGGCCTACCTCGCCCCGCGGGACCATGCCGATACCAACCGTGAGTCGGTCAAGATCTCTTCCGGCCGGGAGTCCGGCGATGAGCTTCCCGACCAACCCGACGACTGTGAAAGCTAACGCCAACCACAGGGCCTCTGGGGCAAAGAACGATTCAAGGTTCACCTGCATGCCCATGAGTACAAAGAAGATGGGGGCAAAGATCGCTTCTGCCGGCTTTTGGACTTCTTCCATTGTCAGTTTCTCATCCGAGTATTTGGCGAAGTGCTCTTCATTCAGAATCAGACCCGCAGCAAACGCGCCAACGATGGTAGCCAGCTCGATCTGGTTGGCCAGCCACGCCATCAGGAAGCACAGACCCAAGGGGAAGAGCACCTTGGAATGATGTCGATCCAATGCGCAGACGAGGGGGATACTGAAACGGACGAATCGCTCGCCGAAAAGGATGACGGTACCCATAAAGAGGGAAGACAGCAACACAATCCGACCGACTTCGAAGAGGTGCACCGTGCCAGCAGCCACGATTCCAACGACCACCGCCAGAATAATCAGCCCAAGGACATCATCGATCACCGCCGCACCGAGGATCACCTTCGCTTCCTTGCTTTGCAGGCGACCGAAGTCCTTGAAGACCCTCGCCGTAATACCTACGCTGGTCGCGCACATGATGGCAGCCACGAACAAATGCGATGGCATCGGGTCCTCGGGTAACAGCCACAGAGTCACTGCAAACGCCAATGCAAAGGGCGCAACGATACCCGTGATAGCTACGAGAAGCGCCCGGGGACCCACTTTGAGCATCTCATCCACTCTGGACTCAAGGCCGACCATAAAAAGCAGAAGGATCACTCCGAGGTTGGAAAATATCCAGAGGGCAATCGCCATCTCGATATAGAGTTCAGCGTGGGGGCCGGTCATGATGCTGAGGATCTGGCTTCCGACCGCACCAGGCTCAAGCTCCGTCGCCGGTAAAACCTTTTTGGCAGCTTCCGACACCGACAGACCTGAAACCCAGACTTCTCTGAAGATCTTGCCCGCCTCACTCATGTGCATCACAAGCGTCGAAACGGGTCTTTCCATCGCATAGAGAACATTCCCAACTATGACACCGATGAGGAGCTCCCCCAGCACCGCCGGCTGGTTGACTCGCCCACACACCCAGCGCCCAACCATGGCCAGTAGGATGATCAGGGCCAGCTCGAACATGATAAAGGAGAAAGGATCAACGTGCCCGCCCGCTTGTGAATGTTCCGAGTTTTCTGTTGCAGACACAGCCTTGGCGTATTCGTTCTGATCCGCAGGCACGGAAACAGTCCTCTCGCCAGTTTCTGGACCGTTTGGGTCTCCACCAGGAGTTGTCGCCACACCGAAGCTGTTCCAGAGAACTACGACCAGCAGTGCCGTGAGGAGAGGGAACAGTAGCCTTCGGATCGGGAGCATCGACGCGTCTCCTTGTACTCAGCCCACGAACAACTCGATCTGTCGGCAGGCAAAAGAGTTAATCACAGACTTCTAACGAGGATCTCGCTGGACCAGGTAGGCAACTTGTAGTCGTTGGCCTCGAACTCTCTCTGTCTTCACGGGGTCCGTTTCTGCTTTTGGGGCGCGATGGCCTTGAACGCCGCTGCCACCTCGCGACTGAACTTCGCGAGAGCTCGGCTCATAGCCGAGACTTGCGACTGGTAGTCCGGCCCTCCCGCAGGCTCGCTAAAGCTTGACGCTCTCGCGACAAGCACCTCTCGATCGGCAAGTCTGGAGATACCCCAGCGAACCACCAGTGAAACATCACCATTCAATTCCGCGTCAAAACGAGTCACCCCTATAACGACCTGGTATTTCACCGGCACCCTCCCCCAGGGGTAGACGACAATGTGGTCCGTGGAGAGCAGGTTGGATACATTCGTGGCGACCACTCGCGCAATGTTGTCTGCCAGTGGCTCGGCCCACTGATCGAACTC
>JBHICF010000271.1:0-3068 GCA_046759485.1 Nitrospiraceae bacterium | reverse complement strand
CCAATACCTACCTGATCAACACCGCACGTTGACTCACAAGCTGCGTTATGCTTAGAGAGGTGAGACCTGCATTGAAGAGTGGCAGATGACTATCCGCGAGTTTGAGCTTTTGAGGCCCAAGACGCTGGTCGAAGCAAGTGAGCTTCTCACTAAGCACGGTGAGGAGGCCAGACCCATTGCCGGTGGCACCACACTGGTGATCCTAATGAAACAGCGGGCAGTGCATTTTCCTTACCTGGTGGACCTCCAGGGAATTCCCGACCTGGATCACATCTCCGAAGAAGGCGGTTGGATACGTATCGGAGCGATGGCCACTCAACGATCTGTTGAGTGCTCGCCTATGATTCGACGGTTCTTGCCGGTCCTGGCAGAGGCCGTCAGTAAAATCGGGAACGTCAGGGTAAGAGAGACAGCTTCGATTGGCGGCAATTTGGCGCACGCCGATTACCGTCTCGACCCGCCTCCAGCCCTCCTCATCCTAGGCGCCGATCTTGTCCTTTCTGGTCCAAGCGGATCCCGGACCGTAGCGATCAAAGACTTTTACCGAGGGATGTACGAGACTTCTCTAGAGCCTGCCGAGATTCTTGCCGAGATCAAGATCCCCCAGATGCCTGAAGGAAGCCAGGCGGCTTATCTAAAATACAGCTCGCTTTCAGCGAACGATTGGCCGTGTCTCGGAGTCGCCGCCCTCCTCTCGCTAACAGGAAACCGCTGCAATGAGCTCAGGCTTGCACTCGGTGGGCTTTCAAGCACTCCTCTACTGGTCCAGGGGCTCGAATTTACCCAAGGTCAACCCCTGGATGATGGTCTTCTTGAAAAGATTGTCGGCGTTGTGGATCAGCAGATCTCCCCGACGTCAGATCTGCGAGGCTCGGAGTGGTATAAACGCAAGGTGGCCCGGGTCTTTGTCCGAAGGGCGATCCGCGAGGTCGAGAAGCGCCTCAACGCCTGAAGGAGATCTCATGTCGACCCATTCCGTTGTTGGAAAATCGGTATATCGCAGAGATGCCACCCAGAAAGTGACCGGCCAGATCCTCCACGTGGGTAACATCGAGATGCCCGGCGTCCTTCACGTCGCCGTACTGCGAAGTCCATATCCTCATGCCCGTATAAAGCACATTGAGAAATCCAGGGCTGAGGCCTCGGAGGGGGTGGCTGCGGTGCTTACCGGGGCCGACATTGCCTCGATGCCCGGCGTAGATCCTTATTTTGGTCCGGCATTTTGCGACCAGCCGATCCTCGCGATCGACCGGGTCCTTCACGTAGGTGATCCGGTCGTGGCCGTTGCAGCAGGAGACCGTCGCCAGGCGGAGGATGCCCTCCAACTCATTGACGTCGATTACGAGCCCCTACCAACCGTCTTCGATGTCGTTGAAGCTGCAAAACCTGGCTCGCCACTCGTCCATGAAGAGCTCAGGCCCGCCGGGGCGTTCGCTGACCTAGCCCATGTGAAAGCAGGGGAAAAGTCGAACATCTGCTACCACTTCAAGTTGCGAAAAGGGAATGTGCAGAATGCCTTCGCAGAGGCGGATCGTATCTTCGATGATACCTTTAGCTCGCCACCTGCCCAGCACATGCCCATGGAACCTCATGTCACCCTTGTCTATATGGACGAGAACGAAAAGCTCAACGTATGGACGGCCACCCAGACTCCCTCTTTTGTCCGGACCCAGCTTGCCAGCACCTTCGGCATACCAATGAATCGAATCCGGGTGCGGGTGCCTTACCTTGGAGGTGGTTACGGCTCCAAGCTATATGCAAAGCTGGAGCCCCTCGTTACCTTGCTTGCCCTGACCACACGCCGACCAGTCCGTTATTCTCTTACCCGGGAGGAGGAGTTCCAAACCATTACGAAACACGGGGTCGTCGTCAAGCTCAAGACGGCCGTCAAGGACGGCTCCATCAGCGCCCGTCACTGTGAAGTCTACTTTGATACCGGGGCGTACGCCGAGATCGGTCCCAGGGTAGTCCACAAATCCGGTTATACCTCGGCCGGTCCCTACCGGATCCCCAACGTGTGGATCGACTCCTATTGTGTCTACACCAACAAACCACCAGCCGGGGCGTTCCGCGGTTTCGGTGTTCCCCAGGTCATATGGGCTTATGATTCTCAGATGGACACCATTGCCCGAGCCCTGGGTGCAGATCCAGTCGAATTCCGGATGCGCCATGCCCTGGACGAAGGAGAGCCGTTTGCGACAGGCACACAGGTTCGTTCATTCGGTCTGAAGGAGTCTATCAGGCAGGCGGCTCAGGCAATTGAGTGGTCCAAGGCCAGGCCGCCGAAGAGCGGGACAAAGCTACGAGGCAAGGGGATCGCAGCAGGAGTGAAGGCCGTGCTGACACCGTCTATCTCGGGAGCCATCGTCATTATGAATGCCGACGGGAGCGTCAACGTTCTGAGCAGCACTGTGGAGATGGGGCAGGGTTCGGAGACCATGATGGCCCAGATTGTGGCTGAAGAGCTTGGGATCTCCTTCGACCAGGTCCGTATTGTTCAGCCTGATACGGACATCACACCGTACGACACCATCACGGCGGGAAGTCGCTCGACCTATCACATGGGTAACGCAGTGCGTATGGCATCGGGTAAGATCAAGGCCGAACTGTTCTCCGCAGTGGCTGCAAAACTCGAAGTCAACACAGAGGATTTGGTTGCCCAGGATGGCCGAATCTCTGTACGTGGGACAGAACAGAAAGGAATGACAATCAGCCAGGCGTTCCTTGCAAAGTTTGGCAGTCTCGGGACCACGATCACTGGGGAGGCCATCTGCCAGCCGACCGCTGCCCCTATGGACCCCGAGACAGGTCAGTCGGAAAAGTGCACCGAGTATTGGTTTCCCTCGGCGAGCGCGACGGAGGTCGAAGTCGACACGGAAACCGGGCAGGTCAGCGTTGTGAAGTTCCTCAGCGTGGGGGATGCCGGGACAGCCATCAACCCCAAGCACTGCGAGCAGCAGCTCTTGGGTTCGGCAACTACTCACCTGGGCCTGACACTCTTCGAGGAGATGATATTTGAAGAGGGTCAGCTCCTCAACGGATCACTGCTTGACTATCAGATCGCTTCG
>JBHICF010000270.1:0-3070 GCA_046759485.1 Nitrospiraceae bacterium | reverse complement strand
ACAGCTATTTTCTTAAGGTCTTCATAGTATTCCAACAGGTTCGATGACTCTACACAGGTAACTCACGGAAAATCAATCCTCCTTTTGACGCCTTGGTGATAAGTGCTCAATAACCGACAGCCCCTCAGTGGGTTCACTCGTGCAGGGACGTATTCGCTGCATTTGCCTGATACGATTCTGGTATCATCGGCCAGCCAAGGTCCGTCGGAATTTCGGGTCGGCAGCCGTGGTTGGGTCAACAGAGAGGCGAGCCTTGCTCTTTCTTGCCAAATGGGTGCGTAGAAGGCTGGTGGTTTCCTTGGTTGACGGGAGCCGCCAAGCGGCATGGTGGGTCGTGATCGGTTCTGCCTTGGTGGCCGCGCTGCTTCTCTACTTTGCGGTACCCCGTATCTCTCTGGACACAGACCCGGATAATCTCCTGGACCCAACCCTCCCGTTCCGCCAGAGGCTTCTGGACTTCGAGCGAACATTTCCACAACTGGCGGACCTCATTGTAGTCGTCATCGAATCGGACAACCCCTTCCGTGCAGAGGAAGCCGCCGACAAACTGGCTGCGGAGCTTCAGGCACACCCTACCCGATTTCGATTCGTCTACCATCCTGGCCAGAGTTCCTTCTTCAAACGGAATGGCCTCCTCTACCTCGACATACCAGACCTGCTCCAGGTCGAAGAACGATTGACTGAAGCAGAACCCTTCCTGGGAACCTTGTCGCGGGATCCCAGCCTTCGCGGGCTTTTTTCCATCCTCATGAAAGCGCTTGACAACCAGCTCCCTGAGCGCCTCCAAGTGCTCGTCCAACGAATTCTCGATCGGATCGGCGACACAGTTGAAGACCAGCTCGCCGGGAGAGAGAGCCCGGGCCTCTTGCAAGATGGGTTGCTCCAGCCAGCCGAGGGTGTTGGTGGCGAAGGCCGCCGGTTCGTCCTAGCGCAGCCTCGCCTCGACTATGAGAGCCTGGAGGCAGGCGGCGCAGCGATCGACATGGTGCGCCGCTACGCCGACGAAATTCGACAAGAAAGCCCAGGCAGGGTGCGGATTCGCCTGACGGGTACCGTCGCCATAGCGGAAGACGAACTCAAGAGCGTGGCCCGTGGCGTGAGCGTGGCTGCCATCTTGTCTTTCATGCTGGTCAGTCTGATTCTGCTCTTCGGGCTGCGCTCGCTTCGACTTGTGATCAGTGTGTTGACCACTCTCATCGTCGCGCTCGGGTCCACCGCTGCCATTGCGTTCCTCTTGATCAAGCCACTGAATGTGATGGCGTTGAGCTTCCCGGTCTTTCTCATCGGCCTTGGGGTCGACTACGGAATTCAGTTCGGGCTTCGTTATATGGAGGAGCTCAAAGCCGGGGAGACTCAACGGAACGCGCTTGAAAAGACAGCCGCCGGACTTGGCGGCGCGCTCACGGTCGCCGCGATGGCGGCCGTCATCACGTTTCTTTCCTTCCTCCCCACCAAGTTTACCGGCATGGCTCAGCTCGGCATGATCTCTGCAATGGGAATGGTCATCGCGTGGCTCGCCAGCCTTACCCTCCTTCCTGCACTGCTAACGCTCCTCCAGCCGAAACCTCCAGCGCAGGCTACAGCTCGGTTTGGACGCGCCACCCAATTCGTGCTCGTCCCAGCCCGTCGGCGCGGGGTTCTCATCTCTGCGGCTGTCGTCGCGGCCGCCGCCGCCTCACTCCTCCCGCAAGTGCGCTACGAGTTCGATCCGCTCCAGATCGGGGACCCGCGCGCAGAGTCCGCCAGGACATTCCTGGAACTCCGGGACGATCATGTCATCACTCCTTACACGGTCAACATCCTGACGGAGGATCTTTCGGCAGCTCAAGACCTGGCCACTCGCTTAGCGGCGTTAGAGGGGGTTGATAAGGTCCTGACGCTAGCCAGTTATGTTCCAACCGACCAGGAGGACAAACTGACAATCATCGAGGACTTGAACGTGATTCTGGCTCCCCTCACTGTATCAACACCCCAGCCGATCCCACCCTCAGCGGCTGAGCAGCGTGTCGCCGCGAGTGAGTTCCAAGAAACCCTCCGACGCGTTTCTGTCCAACGGCCAGAGAGCGAATTGAGCCAGCGCGCGCGGCGGCTGGGGGAGTTGCTCCAGCGTCTCACAATCGCGGAGCCAGGGCCCGCCGATGCATTGGAGAAGTTGGAGGATCGTCTTTTGGGTGATCTTCCGCGCGCCCTTACGCAGATTCGGCTCCTCCTGTCAGCCTCACCTATCTCACTGGATGATTTGCCCGAAGAGCTGCGGATCCGCTATATCGCGGCGGACGGCAGAGCGCGCGTGGAGGTCATGCCTCGCGAGGATGTGACAGAGTACCAGGCCTTGGTGCGCTTCGTTCATGAGATTCAGCGCACGGCCCCCGAGGCCACATCTATGCCTGTATTCCTTGTCGAAGGCGGAGAGACCGCCCTGAGATCCTGCCTCCAGGCGACAGGGCTCACACTTCTGGGCCTCGTTCCTATTCTGCTCCTGTTGCTATCGAGCATTCGGGATACGCTCCTGGTCTTACTCCCTCTGATGCTCACGATGCTCTTGACGCTGGCCTCGAGCGTCTTGCTGGGAGTTTCCTTGAATTTTGCCAATGTCATCATCCTTCCTTTGGTATTTGGCCTGGGAATCGCCTATGGCACCTACTTGGTTATGCGACAGCGCACTGGACTCGACACCAAGGATCTGCTCCACAGCAGTACACCCCTCGCGGTCCTTTTCAGCGCGCTCACGACCATCGGCTCGTTTGGCACGCTTGCTCTCTCGGCGCATCGAGGCATTGCGAGCATCGGCCTCTTGCTCACCCTCGCGTTGTCGTACGCCCTTGTGTGTAATCTGGTGATACTCCCGGCGATCTTGGGTCAGAACGAGAGGCGGAAATCAGAGGGATGATCTCATTGCGCGGTGGTGGGGATACCCTCGCAGAGGTGGCACCGGGTACACACCCCGAGATTCTCACTTCTTTCGCGAGTGCTCGTCGATCTTGGCCTGGATTCTCCGAAGTAATTCGGGGAACCCCTCCTTCCTGATCACGCTCGTATACTGGGATCGTTTCAGCGAGAGGTCACTCAC
>JBHICF010000269.1:0-3080 GCA_046759485.1 Nitrospiraceae bacterium | reverse complement strand
GTCCCGATGCGATCGGCACGAGGCCCCCACGACTCAGTTCGTCATTGATGTCGAGTTGTTGATAGCCGGGGTCAATCCGTTCTGTATCAGGCAGCACCCACATCTGGATGAGATGGACATCGTCCTTGCCGCCGGGGTTCATCTCAGAATGCCAGATGCCCGTTCCGGCGCTCATGCGCTGGGCAAGCCCCGGATAGATGATGCCTTGATTCCCGGCAGAATCCTTGTGTTCCAGCTCGCCGCTCAACACCCACGTGATGATCTCCATGTCCCTGTGTGGATGCGTGAGGAAGCCGGTGTTGGCCTTGATGACGTCGTCGTTGCTGACCACCAACAGCCCGTGATGGGTATTTGCGGGGTCATAGTGGCCCCCAAAGCTGAAACTGTGCCACGAGTCGAGCCAGCTGGTCCGCGTGTGGAAGCGGTCCTGGCTCCGCTTGACGACCATCGGGGGAGTCTTGTTCGTGTTTGCTGAATTCACTGTCCTTATCCTTCACTCCGTGCTGGCCATCATCGCCCCATGCCCCGGTTCGGCGACTCTTGTGCAACGATCTCAAGGACGAGTTTTTCCCCCCCTCGAAGGACCGTGATCGGCGCTTGGGTTCCAACCTTCTCGTCCACGAGGAGCCGATGCAGGTCATCGAAGCCGGAGACATGCTGGCCAGCGTAGCCCACGACCACGTCGCCTTCACGAAGACCTGCGTGGTCGGCCGGACCGTGGGGTTCGATCGCGACGATTTGCACCCCCATCTCAAATTTGAGAGTGTGCCAGCGCACGACCCGCCGAGGGAGAGGGACGTTCTGCCCGCTGACGCCGATATAGCCTCGAGTAATCTTCCCGTCCTTAATGAGCCGGCCCGCCACAAACTTGGCAGTGTTGATGCTGATGGCGAAGCAGATCCCTTGGGCCGGCAGGATCACCGCGGTATTCACGCCGATCACATCCCCCCTCGACGTGACCAATGGCCCTCCGGAATTGCCCGGATTCAGCGCCGCATCGGTCTGGATCACATTGTCGATGAGCCGCCCCGACGTCGACCGTAGCGAACGTCCCAGCGCGCTCACGACACCCGTGGTCACCGTGCATTGGAAGCCATACGGGTTTCCCACCGCGATCACCAAAAGCCCCACTCGGATCCCCCGGGCATCTCCGAGCGATGCCGCGATCAAATCCGGGGCATCGATTCGGATCACTGCGAGGTCCGTGTCAGGATCGTCTCCGACGAGACTGGCCTGCACGCGACGGCCATCTGAGAGGACGACACTGATCTCCGTGGTGCCATGCACCACATGACTGTTGGTCAAGACGAATCCATCGGGCGTAAAGATGAAGCCGGAGCCACTGCCCTGCGCTTCGTCCGGGGGTCCTGGGCGGGAGGCTCTGCGGCTCCTCGCACGGTGCTGGACATCGATGTTCACCACCGCCGGGTTGACCTTCTCTGCGGCGAAGATCACCGCTCGGGAATACGCATCCCACAGCTCTGCCTCAGAGGGCGGATGGCTCTCCGTCGGACCTACTCCTCCCGTCCGCACGCCGTTGTTCGAGACCAGTGTGAGGTTGGCCTTCATCGTGACCTTCGTGTCAGCCTTTTGCCCAATCTGCCTTGTCGACCACGTTCTTGAAGCCAGTCAGCGCTATGCCGTACTGCTTGTTGAGCGCCGGAATATCGACGGAGTAGCCGACTTGGTTGAACCAGCGAAACATGACCGCGAAATCGTGCCCCATGACGGCCTCTGCCTGATCGTCGGGCATCTGCTGAAACTTGATAGGACGCCCCATCGTGCGCGAGAGGTGCGTCACCACCTCGGGCATCGTCAGCTCATCTCCGGCCAAGTCGATGGCCTGGCCGATGAATTCCGAAGAACGGAGAAATGCGGCGGCGCCGAATTCCCCGATGTCCTGCACTGCGATCATTTGGAGTTTGGTGTCAGGCCGCAATGGCAGCATCAGGACCCCCTCCGGCGAAGGACGGAAGTAAGTGCCGAAGTTCTCCATAAACCACACTGGACGTAGTATCGTGGCAGGAATGCCGATCTTCCGGATGTGCTGCTCTACTTTCCACTTGGTATCAAAGTGGGGGATGCCGGTGTTTTTGTGCGCACTGCCTACCGACGTATACACGATGTGTCCCACGTTCGCCTTCTTGGCAGCATCCGCGAGCGTGACCCCCTGTTGCACCTCGGCGTCCATCCCAGCCTCTGCGAACGTGGACATCGCGAAAACGCCTCCAGCTCCTGTTAGGGCCCGGTCCAGGCTTGCCGCATCAGTCAGATCACCTGTTATCACCTCAGCCCCGAGTTTTCCGAGTCCGGCAGCCTTGTTCGGATTCCGGGTTAAGACCCGAACCTTCTGCCCCTGCCGGAGCAGACTGCTCGCGACGGCGCCTCCTTGCTGACCGGTTGCACCCGTTACTAAAATCGGTTTTGTCAAAGCCACGATGCTCCCTCCTCGTCTGCTGAATTGGTTTCTTGTGTTAGTTCTCCAGCTTCGAACCGATGACCCCGTCAACGGACCACCGTCCTGCGCCCGTGATGACAAGGGCCGCACACATGCCCAAGACTAACAGGTGGTACTCGAAGCCCTCGCCAGCCTGCTGGCCGAACCAGTTCATAAAAAACCCATGTGGCCAGTGGACCATCGTGACCGCTCCTAGCATGATGATACCCAGGCTTAACGCCGTGAACCGCGTGAGGAACCCTATCATCAGCCCCACGCTTCCAAGGGACTCGCCGATGATGATCAGCAGGGCGACAATCCACGGGAGGTGCATCTGCTCGGTAAAAAATCCCAGCGTGCCACTCAAACCATGACCCCCGTACCAGCCCAACAACTTCTGGGCGCCGTGAGGAAACATGACGACTCCGAGCGATACCCGGATGATGAGGCCAGCCCAGGCATCATCCGTCTGGAAGAGCTTCTTCACCGAACACCTCCTCTTATAGGGAGCCCACCGCGTACGAGACGAACTCGACATTGCTGTCAGACCTTCAGACTAAATAGTTCTAGTCCAAACTAATGTCAAGGGGGGGGGTATCCGAACAATCCGGTCACTACAGGGTTGGGGACGATAGCAACCCTT
>JBHICF010000268.1:0-3081 GCA_046759485.1 Nitrospiraceae bacterium | reverse complement strand
GTTTCCAGGGCATAGCTTGGTCGCTTCTCCAGATCGGAGACATGTTGCTTATCTTACGTCAGCGAACGGGTTTTCCGGTTTCCATAGTTTGCTGATCTACAATGTCGAAACTGGCCGCTCCAAAAGGCTCTTTTCTCTTGTTGAAGCTGACCCTGGATCGGGTGTCTCATTTCGGTATCGCTGGTCACGAGATTCCCGGGCGCTCTTGATTAACGGATCAACGCAGGGATTCACGCGATTCGGACCAAACCAGTACAGAACGTTTCGTATGGTCTATCTCGTTGACAGTAACCAGTTATATGACCTCGACGCGAGAAGGAGAAGTGGCGATGGACGGAGCAACGATGAAGAACGTGTCACAACGGCTGGACCGGGTAGAACGGGAGAATCGGCGCTTGAAGAGGGCGGGTGTGGCGGCCCTCGCCGTGATGGGCGCCGTGGTGCTGATGGGTCAGGGAACGTGGAAGACGGCACCGCCGGGCAAGCCAGGCAAGATCGTAGGAGCCGAACAGTTCATCGTGCATGATGCGCGTGGCGGTGTTCGCGCTGAGCTGGGTACTCTGCCGGATGGGACCGTTAGGCTGGTCCTATATGACCGCGGCAACCCCGGAGAGACGCGTGTCGCCCTCAGCGCGGGCTCTGAAGGCTCGCCAGCCCTGACCTTCTCCGACGAGGCCGGAAAGGTCATCTGGAGTGCGCCAGTAGCTCTCTCTCGGTGAACATGACGAGGGGATAATAAAAGAACCTCCGGCACAAGCCTTGCACCGTCATCTCGACCGAAACATTAGGCCGAGAGGGCGTTTCTCTCAGATCGACATGATCAAGCAACGAGGCATAACTCTCATTGAGGTTATTGTGGTCGGCGCCTACCTTTCCATCGTCGTCTCAGCGGCTGCGTATGGCGGCAAGACGCATGGCGCATTGGGAATCCTCGTGGGCTTGGCCGCTGGCGCTGGCATTCCGATTGCCGTCTACGGACTGCGGTCCTGGCGACCGGCCGCCACGCTCTACGACCGGGGGCTTCTCCTCCTTCCCTTCCTGGTGGTCGGTGCCCATCTCCTCCGACCGGAGGTTTTCCTCCTCCGGCTGGCCGCCGTGGCGGCGGTCCTGGTGGTGGGCGACTTTCTCTTCCAGGGCCTGTACACCTGGATCACCTCCACAGGAGGAGCGGACGGCTTCACCCTCCATTTCGGGTGGTTTGTTTTCGTGGTCGTCGTGGGGACGGTGCTGGCATTCTGGTGGGGTTGGCTCTCCACCGCCGTCGTGCTCCTCCTGGACGGAGCCTGGCACGGGGTGGCGGGCCTGTTGGACCGGAAGAGCATCGAGGGGCTTCCCCCCGGGGAGGAGTAATGCCCCAATTGGGGTTTAAGGCGTTTTGATTTTTTGGGAAGATCGGAGAGATGACCAAGATCTACACCGAATCAGACTTTGACCAGCTGTCCTGGCACGACTGCCACATCTGGCGCTTCGAGGTTCGTGCCGGCGACCCTGACGAAGGCGATTGGACGAGTGACCTCGTCCTAGACATTGATTTCATCGTCGAGTGGCTCTGCGGCGTCGACGGCGGCGCACAGTTCCGCGTCGCCCCAGCAGTACTCGTCTTCCATGGCGTCACGGATCTGAGTATCAATATCGACTGGGGTGACAGCGGGTTTCGGTCCGCGCTGCACGAGGTGTCCATCGATCGCATCGAGCGCGAGAGAGTCCGAGAGCAGAAGGTGTACCTCGACAGGCCCTACTACAGTTGGCGGATTCTGCTCAACTGGCCTAAGTCCGGAGCGATAACCTTCGGCGCTGTGGGCTTTACCCAGACACTGGTTAGCGAAACGGTGCTGACGGACCAACAGAGGCTTTCGCGCCGCGAGAGGCGCAGCCTAACAGGGCAGTGAAGGGGGCGATCGGATGAGCGACAGAGAAACTGTCATTAACCACATCCGCGAAGCATTTGCCAAAGTCGAGTATCCAGGGGACGATTTCCTCCAGGGCAGCTTCGACGGATGCGAACCGTATGAAGTCGTGAATCCTTTCAAGGGGAGGAATGATTGGAGAGCCGTCGACGCGGAGTTTCTTGATGCCCATTATGACGCACTGAGTTTTTTCTCGGAAGGAGGCTTTCGATTTTTCCTTCCGGCCTATCTGATCGCCGATCTGCAGGACACACTGCAAACCGCTGATCCTGTGTTCCATTTGACGCACGGATTTTCCGACGGATCGGTTGAGGTTCCCGGGAAGACACGGACCTTTGTTCGCAGATTTGGGAAGTCTGCCCTTGTCAATCCAAGGAGATACGGCGCGATGACCTCTTACGATTATGCGCGATACCGCTTGTCTGTCTTCACCAAAGAGGAGGCGCAAGCGATTGTTGCTTACCTCAAATATAGGCGAGATGCGGATCCCCACATGCTGGATAAAGATAGGATCGATGCAGCGCTCAATTTGTTCTGGCTCGACAGAGCAGCGAATGCTCCTGTGGTGGAAAGTCTGAAGCACCATGTTGAAGAAATGACAAACTTTGTTGCAGAAATGGATCCAAACGTTGAGTAGTCTCCAAGGTATGCGAAATAAGGGAGTTCTGCGTATGGTGGGGGTCAGGTCTCACATTCGAACAATTACTAAGACGTGGCGGTCCGTAAGGAGAGGCGGACTTGTTCATGGGAGCCATTGTCGTTTACTCGCAATGACCCCAGCTGGAGCACATTACCTCGCTCTGCCGGCGTCAAGATTTCTATTTCCTGGGACGTGATGTCTTTCAAGACGCCCATCCCCGCGTATTCTCCCTCTTGCGAATAACCTATCAGCAAGCTCCTCAAGTCGCTCCAGTGGTAAAGGTGGACGGAATCGATGTTCAGCGTGCGCTTCGCCGTGCCGAGAGTGTGTGGGTACCCGTCGGCAACCAAAGTCGCCTCGCGACCGGCTCTCCAAGCCCCCTTGACCTCGCGACCCAAGATAATCGAGAGCATCTGAGCGTCGAGGGGCTCTCCTCGGCCTAATAGCCCGCGTTCGAAGCGGACTTCAGTGAGTGGCCTACGTTGGCGTTGGGCCGACTGGAAATAGTCGCGAAACGCCCGCTCACGGGTCCGC
>JBHICF010000267.1:0-3086 GCA_046759485.1 Nitrospiraceae bacterium | reverse complement strand
CAAGTCGATCCTGGCTACTCATCAGGGATGCCCACCCAACCACCGGGCGATTTTTGATTACTTGCAGCACGGTGCGCTCGACCATTCCGAGCGAACATTCTTTGATGGCATCATCCAATTGCGCCCGGCTCACATTCTCGTCGTACGGGACGGAGTCGTGAAGACGACGCGTTATTGGGCTCTCCCTGTTCCCGCACATGGGCAGGAGAGCAGCATCAAGGATGAGGCCGCGCGATTTCTGGAGCTCATGCGAGACTCTGTTCGTGTGCGGCTCAGGAGTGATGTGCCGGTCGGCTCCTGCCTGAGTGGAGGGTTGGATTCGTCCTCAATTGTGTGTTTGGCGAGTGGGTCGGGGAATGGTGCCCCGCGTCTCAAAACGTTTTCCTCCTGCTTCGAGGATCCCGCCCATGACGAGCGGCGGTTCATCACGCCTGTGCTCGAGCGGACCGGTGCCGAGGCCTTCTATGTCTTCCCAGACCCGACGGAGTTGGCTGAGAAGGTCTCGCGGCTTGTCTGGCAGCAGGATGAACCGTTCGGGTCGACGAGCATCTTTGCCCAATGGAACGTGATGCGGCTCGCGTCTCAGAATGGTGTCAAGGTGATCCTAGACGGACAAGGGGCGGACGAATTGTTGGCTGGGTACCAAGGCTTCTTTGGCGCATTCTTCACCGATCTTTTAAAGGAGGGGAGAGGAGGGACCTTGCTTCGAGAGCTTCGCGCCTACCGTCGTCTATATGGCGTGCCCTCACGCTACGCACTGGCGAACATCGCTCGAGCACTCCTCCCTGCAAGCCTGGTTGGGTTTGTCCGTGGTCGCGTGACCGGCAGTGCGTCGTGGTTGGACCCAGATTTCCGAAGTCAGTATGAGGCTGTGTCCACTTCTGCAGGTGAATCAGTGCCTCATCTGCAAGGGCTTCAACGGGCGCTGCTCACCGGAAACGGCCTTCGAGCCCTGCTGCATTATGAGGACCGGAACTCAATGGCGTTTGGCATTGAAGCGCGCCTCCCGTACTTGGACTTTCGTTTGGTGGAGTTTCTCTACGCCTTGGATGCACGCTTCAAAATCAGCCAGGGATGGACAAAGGCTGTGTTGAGAGAAGCTATGGACGGCATCCTACCGGAGACCGTGCGTTGTCGTGTCGACAAAATGGGTTTTGTCACTCCCGAGGACCAATGGTTTCGGACCACATTGTGCGAATCCGCGCGAGAAATTTTGGCCGATCCCAGGTGCCGCTCAAGGGGGTATCTCAATGTCGATGAGGCTCTGGACGCATTGGAGAATCACATCGCCGGCCGGACGAACATCGGGAATACGATTTGGAGATGGCTGAACATAGAGCTTTGGAGTCGTTGCTTCCTCGACCAGGATCTATGCGTCGAACTTGCGTCCTGATTAACAACTCTGGGTTGGGCGGTGCTGAACGTCGATTGGGCCGCCTCTTCGTGACTCTCGTACGCTCGGATGAACACTCGCGGCTAGTGGTCAACGCTGGACTCTGCCGCAAACTCGAGTCTGCTGGAGTGATTGCGAGTAAGGAGGCGAGGGTCTCGAGACTCTTCGAACCCTGTGGTCTTCTGGCCAAGAGTATCGGTCTGCGATCAGGTGTGCTGTCGTTCTGGCTCCAGAAGCTGGATTACGTCCTATTTGCCTGCTTATTGGCGGTCCGATATGCGTTGGCTCGCCGTCGGCTTTTCCATCTCGCTTTGGGGGGCGTTTACGTCGCACTTCCGTTGATGATATTTCGTCCCGACCATCGCTTCGCGATCTCGGTCACGAACCGTCACCTCGATAGAATGGTGGGCGTGCCTCGGGCCGTGCCGATCTACCGGTTTGCTCTGAAGCGGTGCACGATCGTGGATGCTTTGTCTGAGGCCGTGCGCGCGGATTTGGTGGAACGAGGCATTGCTCCGGAGAAGATTTTCGTCGCGCCGGGCAGTGTCGTTGACCTGGATCACTACCGGCCGGCGCCGCTCAAAGAAAATTGGGTAGTTTTTGCGGGGCGCTTGGTGGAGGAGAAGAACCCGTTGCTGTTCCTGGAAGCAGCTTCCACGATTCTCGAAGCAGTTCCATCAGCGAAGTTCTATTTGATGGGTGAAGGGCCGCTTAGAAACCAGATCGAAAAGGCGCGCTCCCGGCTGGAGTTGGAGGGTGCGGTGGAACTTGGATTTCGTTCTGACCTGGAACAGGTGCTGAGTAAGGCACGTGTGTTCCTCTCGTTGCAACGGCAGGATAACTACCCTTCACAAAGTCTGCTGGAAGCTATGGCGTGTGGCGCAGTGCCGGTGGCTACGGATGTGGGGTTCACGTGGCAATTGGTGGACGAGACTACAGGTATCAGGGTAAAGCCTGACCCAGAAAAGATCGCCGAGGTGGTGATCCATCTATTAAAGGACAGGCAGGCCTGTGACCGACTGGCCCAGGCGGCGAGGCTGCGAGTAGCTGAACGGCATTCAGAAGAGGCGTATGGCGCGTATCTGGATGTGCTCTATGCACGGTTAGACCAAGGTAACCGGACACAGGAATGGAATGATCGCTCATAGCTATCTATTGGCTGGTCAGGGCTGAATCGTGCTTCTGTATCTTTTGACATTTGTTCTGGCGTTGCTTCTGTCGCTGTATGGTGTGCCTCTCGCACGTCGTGCTGCGCTCACGTATGGCATCGTAGACAGACCAGACGGTCGCCTTAAGCGTCAGCGTGAACCGGTTCCCTGCCTGGGTGGTATCGCTATCTACCTGGCCTTTCTCGTGAGCCTCGCCTTCACCTTTGAATTCCGACAGGACGTGCTCGGTGTCATCCTCGCCGGTACACTCGTCATGATCCTCGGATTAATCGATGACTTTGGCGTGCTGTCTCCAGGCACCAAGCTCGCGGGGCAGTTCCTCGCGGTCTTCGTGCTCATTAAGAGTGGAATCAGGATTGAAATCGCTATGATTCCGGAATGGCTGGCTCTGATATTAACCGTAGTCTGGATGGTTGGGATCATCAACGCGTTTAATTTGCTCGATATCATGGATGGCTTGTCGGCGGGAGTGGGACTCATCAGCGCTTCCTTTCTGCTCGTCGTGGCTATGCTCAATGGCGATA
>JBHICF010000266.1:0-3105 GCA_046759485.1 Nitrospiraceae bacterium | reverse complement strand
TGGCCCACGATCCCCAGCTCGACCGTCGCGTGGCGATCAAGATCCTCAAGTCCGATTTCGCCAGCGACACGGCTTCTGAGCGCTTCCTACGCGAAGCTCGCACTCTCGCACGCCTCAGCCATCCGAATGTTGTGCCCGTCTACCAGGCCGGTGAGGCCGACGGCATCTCCTACTACGTCATGGAGTACGTCGAGGGTGAGACGCTGCGAGCGCGGTTGGAACGTGGCCCGATGTCGAAGGACGAGGCGCTCAAGCTCGCGAACGACTTGCTTTCGGCACTCGAAGCCGCACACGAGCGTGGCATCGTTCACCGCGACGTGAAGCCGAGCAACATCTTTTTGGTGGGCGAGAGGGCGCTCTTGGGCGATTTCGGGATCGCCAAGCCAACTGAGGACACAGGTGAGGGGTTGACCGCTTCAGGCCAGCGCATCGGCACACCAGGCTACATGGCACCTGAGCAAGTCGGCGGCGGCGAGGTTACGCCGGCAACGGACATCTATGCTGCGGGCATTGTGATCTACGAAGCGTTCACGGGCCGAAGGTGGTCGATGCTGTCACCGACCGACGAGGCCGACTGGTCGGGTGTGCCGTCGGAGTTTATGAAAGCGCTCAGTCATGCGCTCGCGTGGTCGCCCGAGGATAGGTGGCCTGAGAGCAGTGCTTTCCGCCGAGCTGTGATACGCGCCCGCCGTCCGCGTCTGGCGCTTCGCGCTGTTGCTGTTACCGGCGCGGCGCTTGTGGTGGCTCTCGGAATCACTGCGGCCTTGGTCCTTATTGGATCCGACGGAAGTTCTCCAATAGGCATCACTCCCGTACACAAACAGCTGACCTTTGTCGGCGAGGTTGGGGTCAGCGCGCTGTCTCCGAATGGGGACGTTATTGCCTATTCGACTACTCAGCCGGATGGCGATGCGAAGGTTCTGGTGCGGGACATCGCGGGTGGTTCCGCTCTTGAGCTAGCTTCGTACCAGCATTTTTTGTCCATGCGGTGGTCCCCGGACGGCTCTGAGCTTCTTTATTATGCTTGGTCTGATTCTGGTGCCCGGGTAACCGGCGGCGCCTTTTTGGTTCCTCGATTTGGTGGACCGGCTCGCCGGATGCCCCGTGTCGGGGAAATTCTCGCCTGGTCACCCGACGGTTCTCAGATTGCGAGTACCGGGATCGCCAGCAAGTTCATCCTCCTTTCGCATAAGTCCACAGGAAACACGACCTCTATTGACTTGGGCGGGTCTTTTCTTTGGCTGCGGGATCTGGACTGGTCGCCTGGCGGCGGCCTGATCGCTTTTCTGACCGAAGACTCCGCAAGGCATGCCATCTGGACGATAACGGTTAACGGAGACCAGCAGCAGCTCGTCATCGAGGACACCGTTGAACTTGCGTCACCACGCTGGTCGCCTAAAGGCAACGCCATCTATTACCTGCGGTCGCAGGGTCTAACGCAGGAGCTGCGGAGAATCGCGGTTTCTTCTGGTGGGAGCCCGCAGGGATTTGCGGCCAGTGTCATGAGTGGGCTGCAAGTCGGTGGGGGGACTGGGGGGTTGTGGTCTTCTTTTACGCTTTCGACCGACGGGAAACAGTTGCTATACACGAAAGAAACGGCGTATTCCAATCTATGGCTACTGACAGTTGAAGGATCAGAGGGGGAGATTGGAAAGGAGCAGCTTACGACGGGCACGTCGCTCAAATCGGGCGGGAGCATATCGCCCGACGGAAAAAGGATCGCCTTTAGTATAGCAGAGACGGATCGGCAAAACATTTTTACGATGCCTTTAGAGGGCGGTCCTGTGAAGCAGGTGACCTTCATGGAGGCTATCAACTCCGATCCCGTGTGGTCCCCGGATGGGCGGCGACTGGCCTTCGGTTCAGAGCAGGGGGGCGTACGTACGGTTTGGACCGTCAGCGCAGATGGCGGAGACTTGCAACAGTTCAGTGAGACTAGGTTGAGCGGCGAGACCCCTCCGTTGGCCTGGTCTCCTGTGAACGAAATCCTCTATCTCCGACCAGAAAACCGGAACTTTCATTTTCTGGATCCGTCCACAGGTCAGGAGCGTCCCCTCGTCCGAAACGATTCGGTCGGTCGGATGGACTTTCCGTACTACTCCCCTGACGGAAAAACGGTTGCCGTTCATTGGAGTCAATTTCTTGCTGGAATACATGGCCTTTGGATGATCTCACTTGTGGACGACTGGCAGGCTTCGGTGCTGGACGGATTTCTTGTTCCGTTAGGTTGGTCTGCCGATGGCAGCTGGATTTTCGCTCTGGAAGGCGGCAAACGCGAGCTACTGAAAGTACCAGCAGTCGCCGACGCAACACCGACAACTGTAGGGATCCTGCCTTTCGACTATGATCTATTTGGCGGGTCCGCCTACTGTGCGGCCATCACCTCGGATGGAACACAGGCAGTTTGTGTTTTGGCGGAGAAACAATCCGATGCGTGGCTGGTAGAGAACTTTGATCCTGAAATGCGATAGGTTACCTCGTCGTCAACTAACGAACTGTCCTTTACCCCGTGTGCGCCTACTCGGTCATTGCAGCTCCCTCGGCGAATTTCACGCACCGCGCTCGCACCCGCGCTTCCAGGCGCCGCTGGAGAAGTACGAGCAGCCGCAGCAATTAGGGCCGCTCTTTAGGCGCAACGGATTGTCAATCCCATCGCCTACCGGGATGGAAGGCCGCACAAGGCAAGGGACCGGGCGCTGGGTGTGCAAGTTCCTGAGTGAGGTCCGGCCTGTTTACGTGTGGAGCTCGCGCCGGTCTCGGCTAATCGCAGCTGGCCGCGACAACCAAACCCTTCTCCAGATCGGTGAGCGGCGCGGGATAGTTTCCGGTGAAGCAAGCGTCGCAGAAACCGCCATCGGTGCCGCCGACGACCTCGCCGGCAATGCTGCTCACCCGCTCGCCGACGGTCGGAAAGTGCCCGGCGTGAGGCAGGATGAGCACCGGCCGGCCCACATCGAGCACGACGTGCTCCGGCAGTTCCGGAGCCGTCCCCGGATCATGCCTTTCGGCGTCCCTTTGACCCACAATCGCAAGATCCGCGTAACGCGCATTCAGTGTCACGACGTCCGAGACTCGCGACGAAGGCGGTGCACTCGTCGTGTCGAA
>JBHICF010000265.1:0-3150 GCA_046759485.1 Nitrospiraceae bacterium | reverse complement strand
TAGCTGTGTGAAAGATAGGTACCAACCGCGTCCATGGAACGTGAACTGAAGACGTATATCCTCCGGCAGCCAACTGAGGATCGCGCTCGGTCGTCCCTCTCCTTGGATTACGCCGAGGCCCTGAATCCGCAACAATTGGCCGCGGCAACGGCGGGTCCCGGACCTGCCTTGGTCATCGCCGGTGCGGGGAGCGGAAAGACCCGCACGCTTGTCTACCGCGTCGCCTACTTAATTGACTCGGGTGTCGACCCCGATAGGATTCTCCTGTTGACCTTCACCCGCAAGTCGGCAGAGGAGATGTTGAAGCGGGTGGGGTTGCTGATCGGACGAGGCAGCGAGCGTGTTGCGGGCGGCACCTTCCATTCAGTTGCCAATATGCTGCTCCGTCGCTACGGTCGTACGCTGGGGCTGGAGCCCGGGTTTACCATTCTGGACCGAGGCGACTCCGAGGATCTGATCGGATTGCTCCGTAACCAACTCGGCTTCAGCGAGAAAGACAAGCGATTCCCCCGTAAAGCGACGATCGGGGACATGTTCAGCAAGTGTGAGAATACGCTTCAGAGTCTGGACGATATCGTCGTCGCTGACTTCCCACATTTTTCAGAGCATCTGGAAGCCTTGCGTGAGCTGAAAGGCGCGTACGAGCATTCGAAACGTCAACGACAGTTGGTCGACTACGATGATCTGCTGACCAGGCTGCGTGACCTGCTCGACACAGACGAGGTCTCACGTCAGGCGATTTCCGAACGCTACCGATACATCCTTGTTGACGAGTACCAGGATACCAACCGCTTGCAAGCCGATCTGATCCGCAAGCTGGCCTCGACGCATGAGAATGTGATGGTGGTCGGTGATGACTCTCAATCCATCTACGCGTTTCGCGGAGCCACGTTCCGAAATATCATTGAGTTCCCCAGCTTGTTCCAAGGCGCCGCGATCTACAAGCTGGAAGAAAACTATCGGAGCACCCAACCCGTCCTGAATGTCGCCAACGAGATCATCTCGGGCGCTGCAGAGAAGTACAATAAGCACCTGTTCACCAGCAAAGTCGATGGTCCGTTGCCAGCTCTTGTCGAGGCGGGTGGGGAGCATGCCCAGTCGCGGTTCATTGCGCAAAAGATCCTCGAGTTGAGGGAGGAGGGGATTCCCCTCGGCGAGATCGCGATTTTGTTTCGATCGAGCTTTCACTCCTTTGATTTGGAGCTCGAGCTGGCACGCAGGAATTTGCCATTCGTGAAACGGGGCGGGGTCAAGTTGATCGAAACCGCGCACGTCAAGGACCTCCTGGCTCATCTCCGTGTGCTGCATAATCCGCTTGATGCAGTCAGCTGGAATCGCTTGTTGCTGCTCGTTGATGGGATTGGACCCAAACGGGCTCAGGAGCTGATCGTCTCCCTCATGAAGTCGGACCGGCAGTACCACGTCCTCGGTGAAGGAGGTGGGAAGTCCTCCCGAGGACTTAGAGATTTGGCCCACGTGCTCGAGAGCGCATCGGCGACGGCGACGCTGGCCCCGGCGGAGTTGGTGAACGAGATCTACGCCTATTATCTCCCCATTCTGAAGGAGCACTACGACGATTACCCCAAGCGCATGCGTGACTTAGAGCACCTCTATGCGATTGCCGAGCGCTACGCGACGTTGGAGGAGTTTCTCTCGGACGTCGCGCTTGAACCACCTGACGAGAGTGTTGTGGATGTGGAACCCGAGGCTCGGGACGATGAGCGGCTGATCCTGAGTACGATCCATTCAGCGAAGGGCTTGGAATGGCAATGCGTCTTCGTGATTTGGCTGGTTGACGGGCGGTTCCCTTCCGCCTATTCGTTCCTGACTGAAGAAGAGCTGGAAGAGGAGCGCCGGCTGTGTTATGTGGCGATCACGCGGGCGAAACGGTATCTCTTCCTGACCTATCCGATCAATATCTTCGACCGAAGTACGGGATCGATCTTATCCAAACCGTGTCGCTTTCTTGATGAGGTATCCCCGTCCCTCCTGGAATCGTGGGCATTGGTCGAGGAAGGGGATTCGCATGATTGGCCGTAGGGCGCGGCGTCAGTCAGTGGTTGCCCTCTTCGGACTCTGGTTGCTGACGTATCCACAAGTCGCGGCTGAAGGTCGGCCATCAGGAGGAGCAGAGCCTCCTGCTCTGTCGCGCAGCTCTTGGAAGACCCTCACCGTACAGGCCGACGCGCTAGGACTGCCGTCACGATTTCTTCATCAGGTCCCTCCCGACTTCGTTCAACTCGAATTCGAAGACCTCCACGTGTATGCAGCCGAATACCATCCGGAAGAGCACCGGATGGTGTTGAACCGCAGCCTGTCTTTCAATGCGGCGGCCGGCGTGCTGAGACCGCTCGCCCAGATGACCCATCAGGAAATCGCCACCCTCTATCACGAACTGTTTCACGCCTACATGGATTACCTTCAATCGCGACCCGTCTCGGCTGCCATCGCCTCGGAGGATGCCCGACTTCTGGTGTTTGCGCATGACGAGCAGCGGTGCCGTTATCAACAAGTGCTCATCACGCCGGTGGTCCAACGGAAGTCTGCCACGGAGCTCCGCTACCTGAGTGAAGGCGAGGCTTGGGAGGCGCTGAACGAGACATGGGCGGTGTTCGTCGGGTGGGCCATCTGGACCATGCTTGAACTTTCGGAGGAGAAGACGACTACCGGGAGTTCCCACGCGTCCGGAAACTCGAGTTGGCTGGAGCGGCTCCAGCGCGCTGATCAAGAGGGAACCCTGGTCGGGTACTACGAGCCAGAGGATCCCGCCGAACGGATGATGACGCATAAACGATACCTGGCCCCATCACATAAAATTTCACCCCGAGAAGTCGCTCTGCTCCTTGAGGTGCTCTTCGGGAAAACCGCGGAGTCTGCCGGGCGCTCGATGGCCGTCATGCAGACCTCCGAGCGGCCCCTTGATGGGGATACAACCTGCCGGAGGTAAGCCCCCTGCTTGACTTCAGCTGTACGGTTCTTTAGACTAGATCGATATGCTTTTTCTAATCTTTTCGAGGGAATAGGAGTGTTCTTCGGTGTTTAGCACTCTCACTGACAGGTTCGAAAAAGTCCTCAAGAAACTCCGCGGCCAAGGCGTTCTCACGGAGCAAAATATCTCCGACGGACTGAAAGAGGTCCGCGTGGCGCTCC
>JBHICF010000264.1:0-3159 GCA_046759485.1 Nitrospiraceae bacterium | reverse complement strand
CCCTTTTCGCTCGCTGTGCCACCTCTGGATCATGCGTGATCACCAGCAGGGTCAGCCCGTTGGCGTACAGATTTTCGAGAAGATCGAGCACTTGACGTCCGGACACGCTGTCAAGGTTACCCGTAGGTTCGTCAGCCAAGAGAAGCCGAGGCTTCATGACGGTCGCACGAGCAATGACCAGCCGCTGGCGCTGTCCCACCGAAAGCTGGTTGGGACGATGATGGGCGCAATCCTGCAGTCCCACCGCCTGCAAGGCTTCCTCCGCTCGCTCGCGTCGTTCAGACGGACTGAGTCCGGCGAAGATCATCGGCAGTTCGACATTCGCGGCCGCCGTGAGGCGTGGCACCAGGTGAAAGGACTGGAAGACAAAACCGATGAAGTGCTGGCGCAGATGGGATAGCTCGCTGTCACTGAGTGCCCCTACTTCTCGTCCATCCAGGAGATAGGAGCCGCCACTGGGCCGGAGCAGGCAGCCGATCACGTTCAAGAGGGTCGACTTGCCCGAGCCGGAAGGGCCCATGATGGCCACGTACTCGCCGACACGAATGTGCTCGGTGATATCAACCAGAGCGTGAACCGGGTGCCCGCCTACCTCAAACGTCTTGGAGACGCCCTGAAGCGCGATCACGGGACAACCGGCTCCGCCTGAAGATCGACGGGAGTGCCAGGCACCAAATCGGGATGTTCCAGCGAGGTCACGACAGCATCCCCCGCAGCGAGCCCACTGGTAACCTCCACATAATCCCAGTTCTTGAGACCATGCACGACAGGGACTTCGGCCAGACGACCGTCCCGCACCACGAAGACATTGTTGCCTTCCAATAGCGTCGGGGTGGGTATCCGAAGAACATTCTCACGTACAGATAGAATCACTTCCACGTCAGCCGAAGTACCTGGAAGCAGCGTTGCGGCAAAGGACCTATCCGTAAATTCAACATCGATCTCGACAGTGCGGTTCTGCTCCTCCACGTCAAGGACATAGGGCGCCACCCGTTTCACACGTCCTGGAAAATGCTTATCTGGGTATGGATCGAGGGTGATCCTCACCGGTTGAGACGGGTGAATCCTGGCAGAGTCGACCTCATCCATCGGTGCACTCACATAGATCGCTGAGGGGTCGATGAGGTCCAGGATTGCCGGCAGGGGAACGCCTGGCGGAGAAGGCGTGGTCCACTCTCCCACTTCGATATCCATGTCCGCGATGACGGCATCAAAAGGCGCGTACAGGACCGTTTTCTCAAGCGCGGCCTCAGCCTCCTTAATAGCGGCTCGCGCTCGATCGACAGTGGCGTGGGCCGCCCGACAAGCCGCTTCAGTGGTTTGGGCCGCAATTTGGAGATTTTCCAGAAGGTCAGCCGAAATGATCTCTTCGACGGATAACTCCTTATGGCGGTTGTACTTTCGCTTTGCCCGGTCTGCCTCCAGACATGCCTGCTTGCTCTTGGCTTCGGCCACTACGTGCTCGCGCTCCGCGAGCAGCAGCTGAGCTTGCTGCAACGAATCATCGAGTTTGAGTATCACCGCCCCAGCCTTGACGCGATCGCCCTTACGATAGTTGATCGCGGCGACTCTGCCGCCGATTTCTGGGGACATATGACTTCTTATCCGCGCCTTGACGGTGCCGGCGCGCGAATTCGTGACCGTCTCCTCCACACGCCCATTCTCTACGAGGACGACCTTCACGGGCACTGCCTCGGGCGAAAGCAGCCACGTGCCGAGGGCTGCTACCCCAGCCAGCACGCTAAGGCCTACAAGCAGTTTGACGAGCCACTGTCGCATAATCAGCTGTATACCTTGTGAGGGGGGAACCATCACCAAAAACCCCAACCCCCTTCTGGTTGAGGCTTACGTGATTGCCCGAGGGGGTGCCATCTGGCGCATGTAGGCCAGTAGATCCAATAATTCTTGATCGCTCAAGCCGACGAATCTCCATATTACTCGATACTCTTTATGCGATTCCAACCCACTTTCGACCTACCTCCATTAAACACGCCCAGGTCAGGGATTTGAGCCCGACGGTTTTGGCTGCCTGTGGACACTACTGAGGAGAATGGAGGTTGTGGTTGACCATAGTCATGACCTGAAGGAACAAGGCGCAGAGTATTGACTGAATCCCCTATGACTGCCTTACCGCGCGTTCGTGGGCTGGGGATCCCGTCTCTGAAGCACGTTCTTGATCAGAGTTTTCAATTCGTTTGGCATATCCCGTCTTGGGGGTCTAAGAGACGTGAAGATGAAGGTCATTTGCCCTAACCACAATTGAAATAAGGTTTTATTCAACGTATCCATTGTGATACATATTGACTCATGACCTTGGCAGCCCACTCCCTACTCTGCACCTTCATCGCAACCAACGCCCCAACCGGGCGTCTTAGTTGATGATTCTTCATTTTGAATTTGACAAATGGTCATTTAGGACGAAAACTTGGTTAAATGGGGATGGAAGAAAAGCGCTATCGAAGCGAGAAGTTAGAGATGGTGTACCAGCGGACCGTGTCCAGATTCTCCTCCTCTTCTTCCCATATGGGTAATGCAAAGGATCTTCATGTCGCACCCTGACTCCCTCTCTGTGTTGCTCGCCATGGAGCGAGCTGAAGACACCAAGCGGTGCACAGTGACTTTACGTGGGACGTTCCCTGGCTGTCGCGTGGAGGCAGTGTATTCGACTGAGGAAGTCATGGGATTTGCGTCGAAGCGGAGCTGGGATGTGATTCTTATTGGGGAGTTACTCATGGGTGAGCGCAGCTTGGATATTCTAGCTGAAGTCAGGAAGGCTGCCCCCAATACCGCGGTCATTGTGCAGACTGAACAAGAAGACAAGCCGCACTCAGTAGAACTGGTTCAGGGCGGAGCCGACTACTGTCTGTTCAGGCACTCACCTGTCTATCTCACAGAACTGCCAATAGTGATGAGAGAAGTTCTTGAAAAACGAGAGCTTCGCCAGCTACTGGACCTGTCGCATCAGCGCTACCTCCGACTGACCGAGAACATGACTGATGTCGTGTATGAATTGGACCCTGACGGTAAGTTTACTCACGTGAGCCAGACCGTGGTTTCTCTACTTGGGTACGCCGTCGAAGACTTGATCGGAAGACCCTATGTGGAGCTCATCCACCCCGACGACCATGGCTCAGCCAAGCGAAGATTCAATGAACAACG
>JBHICF010000263.1:0-3172 GCA_046759485.1 Nitrospiraceae bacterium | reverse complement strand
TTTATCACAATATAAAATGCGCTCTATTTCAATCACTTACGGGTCACATCGCGGATCCAGCTCAAGTAGTCAGCTGACCCTTTTGCAATGGGAACCGCTATGATCTCCGGGACGCTATAGGAATGATGCCTCTTTAACAGGGATGCAAGGTCGTCGAAGAGATCAGCCCGTGATTTCAATATGATCAGGACCTCCTGCTCATCTGCGACAGCGCCTTCCCATCGGAAAATGGAGCGGACCGCGGGCAGGACGTTCGCACAAGCTGCCAGATCGGCCTCAACCGCCCTTCTCGCAAGACCGGTGGCTTCCTCCTCCGAAGAGGTGGTCACAAATACCACAATTTCACCGGCTGACTCAAGCACGACTTTTCAGCTCCCTCTACCAGCCATGTGGGCATGAGAGCCACCGGCCCCCAAAATGTTGCGGTCGACTGGTTCTCTGCCGGTGGCTTCCTGAAGTCCCTCTCGACTCGATCTGGCGCCTACCAACAAAAGGATCCTCATCCGAAAGTTGTTGGGGCCGGCTCAAGTTTCGGGCCGTGGAGACCCCTCGGTAGCCTGATCGAGGAGCCTCCACCGCCATCCCTGATGCTGCGCACGACAAGGTGCCCTCGGGGGCGACCGCCGGCTCAAGAATCCCCACTGCGTCCCGAAATCTCACGCGTCCGTGCGTTGTTGACAGCGATCAAAACGCGAGCTTATGATACCACCCTTTGCAGATTCAAGGAGGATCTCACATGGGGTTTACCATCACGCCACAGGAGCTCAAGGACCGCCTCGCCAGGGGAGATCAGTTGGTGCTCCTAGATGTGCGCGAGCCGTATGAATACTCCATGGCCAAGATCGACGGGTCAGTCTTAATTCCTCTGGGGACGCTCCCGCAGTCCCTGGACAAGCTCGATCAGGGTTCCGAGATCATTGCCTACTGCCACCACGGGATGCGGAGCGCTGATGCCGTCGGGTTTCTGGCTCAGCAGGGTTATACCAACGTGAAGAATCTCGTGGGCGGGATCGACGCGTGGTCGATCCACGTCGATCCCAGCGTACCGCGATACCGCTGATCCGGGTGACGCGGAGCTGGGGCTGCATCCGCGGTCAGGCGGTTTTTAATTTCTCCCGAAAGAATTCCACGGTTCGTGTAAGACCTTCTTGCAGAGAAGTTTTCGGCTCCCAGCCCGCCTCCTGCCGGAGCTTGGCTGAATCCACCACGCTCCTGGCCTGCTCGCCTTTCTTTGCCGGCCCATGAACCCGTTTACACTCAGTCTTGGTCAACTCTGCCAGCAGACCGAATAAGTCATTGATGGCGGTTTCCTTCCCTACTCCCACGTTATAGAGCCCCTGGAAGTCCGTTCCCATACCCATGACGGCCAGGTTGGCCTCCACGACATCTTCGACGTAAACAAAATCTCTCGTCTGCCGTCCATTCCCATTGATCACCGGTTGCTCCCCGCCGAGCATCTTCTGTGTGAATATCGCGACGACGCCAGCTTCTCCCTGTGGGTCTTGCCGTGGACCATACACATTGCTATACCGAAGGCTGACGTATTGGATCCCGCTGGCTCGTTGGTAATAGTCCAGATAGAACTCTCCCACGAGCTTACTGATTCCGTAGGGCGACAACGGCCGAGTTGGGTGTGTCTCAGGAGCAGGGAACACGTTCTGCTCACCATAGATGGCCCCACCCGATGATGCAAAGATCACTTTTCTTGAGCCATGCTGGACGGCTTGCTCGACCACATTTAACGTCCCCAGGATGTTCACCTGCGCATCAAACGCGGGATCCTCCACCGAACGTCGTACATCCATTTGTGCAGCCAAGTGCATGACCACGGAAGGCCGCTCCTTTCGCAACACGCGTCCCAGTCGAGGACTGCGAATATCGAGCTTGTAAAATCGCGCGGCCCGATTGAGATTTCTCCTTTTCCCGGTTGACAGGTTGTCCACGATCACGACATCGTGCCCTTCCTGAACCAGACGATCTACCAAGTGGGAGCCGATAAATCCGGCTCCACCAGTCACGAGAACTTTCATCGTGTCCCTCGTTCTGATGTTCGAAACCACTCCACGAACTTCTTGAGGCCCGCCTTGACCGGCGTCGTGGGACGATACTTAAGCATGTGCCGGGCTTTCGTGATGTCGGCATAGGTGACAAGCATATCGCCCTGTTGGGCAGGGAGGGTCTGGAGTTCGGCCTTCTTTCCAACAGTCTCTTCGATGAGCTGGATCAAATCCATGAGGGCAATGGTTTCCGATTCGCCGAGGTTGAAAATTTCGAATGCGAACGGAGTCTCGAGTGAAGCCAGAACGCCCTGCACGACATCGTCGATGTAGGTGAAATCTCGCCTTGCGCTGCCATCCCCAAACACGGGCAGCGGTTTGCCCTCCTGGATGAGTCGAACAAACTGGTGGATCGCCATCTCGGGTCTCTGGCGAGGCCCATAGACGGTGAAGAAGCGCAAGCAGGTGACCGGGAGACCGTATAAATGATGGTAGGTATAGCACAGTAGCTCGCCCGCTAGCTTGGTCGCAGCATAAGGTGAGATCGGCCGGCTCAAGGGCGCGGCTTCTGTGAACGGGACCGTCTCAAGCCCGCCGTAGACTGAGGAGGATGAGGCAAACACGAACGTCTTGATCGACCGACTTCGAGCGACCTCAAGCATGCTCAACGTTCCGCGAACGTTGACGTCTTCGTAAAGCAAGGGATCCTGAACCGAGGGGCGAACCCCCGCTCGCGCCGCGGCATGAAAGATCCTATCCACCGCGTACCGATCACAAAGCCCCTCCACAACCGAGCGATCCCGAATATCCCCTTCTATCAAATGGAGGTTCGGGTGAGAGGCAACCGCTGCAAGATTGGCTCGCTTGATGTGTGGGTCGTAAAACGAGTCAAAGTTGTCCAGGCAGACGACCCGTTGCTCCCGGGCTAGGAGTGCCTCAATGACGTGCGATCCGATGAACCCCGCACCGCCCGTGACGAGAATGGAGGCTTTGCCGGTTGCCATCACATCCTCCTCCGCTTGGCCTGAATGTCCTGCGGCCCTGGCCGAGCGGTCCGCCTCCATCCTACCAATACCTCCTTGTTCCCCTTCTGGCCCAGCACCGGTGAATCCATCACTCCCAGTTGCGCGAGTCCCAAAGATTCCGCGCAAGCAAGGATTTTCTGGGATGCACCA
>JBHICF010000262.1:0-3183 GCA_046759485.1 Nitrospiraceae bacterium | reverse complement strand
AGCTGAAATAACTCTCCATCTATCTTGCCTTGTCTCACCTCTTCCTCGAGAATCTCGAGCGCGTTCAAAGTGGACACGGCCGTCTTGTACGGTCGGTCTGACGCCGTGAGCGCGTCATAAATATCGCAGATCGTCATGATACGCGTCTGAACGGGGATGTCGACACCTGGCACCTGACGGGGATACCCGGTGGCGTCCAGCTTTTCGTGATGCCCGTAGGCGATGACTGGAATATTCTTGAGGGATTTGGTCCAGGGGATCGTGGAGAGAAACCGGTACGTGTGCGTCACGTGGCTTTCAATCTCGGAGCGCTCATCGGCCGTCAAGCTACCTAGAGGAATAGACAGCGTGATGACCTCTTCTGGCGTGAGATACGGTCTGGTTCCGTCATAGGATTCATAGGTGTACCGAGCGATTTTGTCGAGGCCTTCAAACCCGCCCTGCTTGCTCATCGTCGGCTTGTTACACGCGAGGAGGAATTCGAGGATGCCTTCCGTCTCTCTCAGTTTCTTCGCGAGATCTTCATCGATTTCTGCAAGTAGCGCGGCTGTTGCGGCTCGATCGCCGGACATCAGGACTTCGACCTTCTTCTTCAGGGACTGGGCCTCGAAGGTCCGTTTAATGAAGTCAAAGCGGGCCTTCAGCTGGCCAAGCTCACCGGGAAAGAGCTTCTGCGCTTTGAGTAGCACGTCCTCGCGGACGCCAACTTTCCCGAAATCGTGAAGCACGGCCGCATACCGAAGTTCCTTCATCTCATCAGTGGAAAATCGGACCTCCGCGTAGTGGCCACGATCCATTCGATCAACCACTGCGGCTAACTTACAAGACAATGTCGCCACGCGTCCGCTGTGACCGCTTGTCGTGGGATCTCGACTTTCGATTGCGAGTACGCTGGCTGAGATGAACCCCTCGAACAGCCGGTTGATCTCATCATAGAGGTTGGCATTTTCGATGGCGATGCCGACCTGATGCCCGAGGGTGACGAAGTCGTGGAGGTGATCTTGTCCAAAGAGGCCGCCATCTGTCTTATTGATGGCCTGTAGCACGCCAAGCATTCTGTCTCGGGCTTTCACAGGCACGCAAACCATGTTTCTTGTGACGAACCCACTCTTCTTGTCGACTTGTCGCGCGAAGCGCGGGTCGTTCTGTACGTCATTGACAATGACCGGTACCCCGGTCTGCGCTACATACCCGGCGATCCCCTCCCCGACTTTCAAGCGGACTTGGCGGACACCCTCGCCTTTTTCGCCCAAGGCCACTTCGAAGTAAAGTTCGTTGGCTGCTTCATCCAGCAACAGGAGAGAGCCGGCATCAGCCTCCATGAGGATGGTCGACGCCTCAATGGCCCGTTTCCGAATTTCGGCCTGGTTCAAACTTGAATTCAGCAGCGCGCTGATCTCCTGAATTTTCTGGAGCCGCGCTATCTTCCCTTGAGCGTCTCGGTACAGTCGAGCATTGTCCAACGCGATAGCAACTTGATGGGCGAGACTTCCGAACTCTTGCAGATCCCACTGGCTGAAAGCCTGGCCATGGCACTTATTGACCGCTTCGAGGACGCCGATAATGGTGTTGCGGGCTTGCACCGGCACAGCCAGAATATTGCGGGAGATAAAGCCGGATCGAAGGTCGAATTCCCTCGCCACGCGGGGATCGTGCTGCGCATCATTCACGATGAGCGGTACGCCAGTTTGGGCCACTAGCCCCGCGACTCCTTTCCCTACCTTCAGACGAACGTCCTTCAACTCCTCACCCTTTGGCCCGACAGCCATAGTAAAGACGAGCTCGTGATTGCTCGGGTCTTGCACCAACAGAAGGGAACCAGCTTCGGCGTCCACCAGGCGGATCGCAGCTTCAATCGAGCGCCGCATAATTTCTTCCTGAGTGAGCGCCGAGATCAAGATCCTACTGACGTCTTCCAGATTGCGGATGCGCTCGATCTTTTGTGCATATTTTTGCACCAGCCTAGCGTGATCCAAGCCAGCAGCTAGCCGAGAGGCAACGGCCTCTACTAGATTCGCCATCTGATTCACCTGCTTCTTCTCATCTGGCAACCCCTGAACCACGAGGACTCCCTCCACGAGCCGTCTGTGTTTCAGTGGGACTGCCAGCCGACCCGAGGTAGAAAACCGTAATCCACTCCTCACGACTCTGGCCACGATCTGCTCCCATTCCGACAGGGACTGCTCCGAGACCTCGCCGCAGGCAGCGAGTCTCCTCAATTCACGGCTCTGCTCGTCCTCAAAGTACACGACTGCGCTCAGAACCTGCGTCATCTCGATCAGTACCCGGAGACAGCTCTCGGCTACTTCTGCAAGAGGACGCTCATGGATCACGGAAGCGCTGATGGCATCTTGGATGATTTGCTGTGTATGAAGGAATTTGGCAGGGAGGATCGTCGGCAGCTGCGGTGATAAGGCCTGCTCATTATCCGTCGGTGGCTGCTCAGCCACGAGCTCGACGGGGTCTCGAGCGCGAGAGGGTTTTCCCTGCGGCTTGGATTGCCGTGCCGTGGCCACCGTGCCTCCTAGCTAGCGGCCGCTGACTTCGATCTCATGGCGACCTTCAGCGAGTGAACAAATTGCCCGATCGAATCCGCGAGTACGGGTTCGTGCTGATGCTCCTCGACCAGGCGTACAATGGCGCTCCCCACAATGACACCATCCGCGATCGTGGCCACCCGAGCCGCATGCTCTCCAGTCGAGATCCCAAAGCCAACGGCGACAGGCACGTCGGTCACACTGCGGATCTTTTCTACATTTCGCTGCACATCGTCAAGGTCTGTTAACTTAGCGCCGGTAATGCCGGTCAGCGACACGTAGTAGATGAACCCTTTAGATTTCCGTGCGACTACGGCTCGTCTCGTAGGAGTGCTCGTGGGTGCCAAAAGGTAGATGACGCTGAGCCCGTACGTACTGGCAGAGTGATCCAGGGGACCGCCCGCTTCCGGGGGCATATCGGGCACGATGAGTCCGTCCACACCTGCTGTGACCGCCTCGCGGCAGAACTCGTCAATGCCGAAGGCATGAATCGTATTGTAATAGGCCATCAGAACCAGTGGGATTTGAGTCCGAGCGCGGAGGTTGGTCACCATCGCAAGGATCCGCCGCAAAGAGGCACCGCCTCGGAGCGCTCGCTCTGCTGCTTTCTGGATGACGGGGCCATCAGCAATCGGATCAGAAAACG
>JBHICF010000261.1:0-3187 GCA_046759485.1 Nitrospiraceae bacterium | reverse complement strand
GTCTGTAATAACGTAGGTCCGACCTATCTTTGTGGCAGGAATCTGCCCTTTCTTGACGCGGTTGTAGATCGCGATTCGGCTGACCCCGAGGAGCTTTGCCAGTTCAGGAATAGTGATGTATTTCTCTCTGGTCATGGTTCTGAGATCCCTATCACAATGTTAATCTAACGTAAGTATGTTAACATATGTTAACTTGTAGTGCAACGATTAACATAGGTTAACTAGACCTGCTCCTGTTAACACAAAGGACCCCAGTATTTTAAGATAGTTACTCCATTAACCTATGGCCTAGTCACGCGACAAGCCGAAGGGTCTCCTAGCGGTGACTCTCTTGTACCTCTGTAGGCCTGGTAACTGTGTGGGTCGAAGCTTTCCATTTGACATTGCACCTAGAGCTTTGACGTCCATTGCTGCTGGCATTCACGTATTCAAGCCCTGACACCAACCCCCCAAGGCGGCTTTATCGTCCCTCCGCCGTGGGGAGGGGGCGCTGCTCGTCCCGTAGGACCTCGCCCCGGTAGGGATCGAGCGTGTAGATCTTCTGGTTGCTGAAGGTGACCCGGAAGAGGAAGCCGACGTGGCGGAGGACAAGCCGGTCCCCCTTTTGCAGGCGAAAGATCTGGATCATGCGGATGTACGTGTTCCCCCCGACATCCTCGGAGAAGTCCAGCGCCCTGACTTTCCATCCCAGAAAGGTGAAGCCCGCCCGCTCGAAGACCTCTCTGTAGTCCTGCCACTCCGCGCGAGCCTGCTGCAGAAATGCCTGTCGGGTCAGCCCGACCCGGTACTGAAAGGCCTCGTCGAGCCGATGCTGGCCGAGGAGCGCCATGTACCGGTAGAAGCCGTCCACGCTCGGATGGGCGGGGGGAGGTCCTTTGTAGAGGGGCTCGGCCCCGGAGCCGCCGGCGACGAGGAGCCAGACGAGCCCCGTCAGAATGACGCGCCCTATCACTCGTCGCACTAGCTCCCCTCCTCAAACCCTCCCTGCTCGGGTGTCTCCTACGGTCCCATCCACTTGGTGAAGCCGTCGGCTTCCTGGACTGCCGCATCAATGCGAGTGTACAGCTTCCTCGCTTCAGAACCCAGTGCCCTGACGCTGTCTCCGATGGAGGCCACGCCTTCTGCGTTGAGATTGTAATTCAGGAAGAGCACGAGGTCGTGCAGCTTCGCCCAGAGGGGGATAAATTTCGCTTCAGCCTTCTGCATGGTAGACCGGAGCCGATTGTAGCGGCGACGGGTTTTTTTGAGCCGGGCTTCACTGCGCTTGCGGAATTCGGCCGTCGTATATTCGTCAAGCTCCGCGGACCACCCTGAAAAGAAGCTCTCGCTGGTTTCATCCATGGATGCAAGTTTCTTGCGGAACCCAACCATCTTTGTGCCGGACTGGATGACTGCACTGTTAATCGCCTCGTATTGAGCCTCAAGGTCGCCCCCTTTTTTCCGTCCTAGCGCTTTGGCAGCAGCGAGGGCACTCCGAATCTCTACCTTGGTGGCCTTGAGAATTGCGCGGGATTCCTCGACCTGCGAAACGAAGTTGGCCGCCTGTTTGGGACCAGATGTCGCGCACGCGGCGAGGGCGACGGCTGTCACCGCAACAATTGTAGATCGGTTCATGGTGCACCCCTCAGAGTCGAAAGGGGGTCAATTTCTATACTGCAGACACGCCCTCTGTCAAGTGATTACCTCGGGCACTGGGGAAGGCAGCGGGACAGGAGGTCGGCTTGAAAACCGGATGGAACGATGAGGGGCAGGGGGGTTAAAGGGGAGAGGCGACGTATCCGGGATGGCAGGATTGCTTAGCGTTGGCGGTCGACCCAATTCGCCAGTACGAGGACAACGAAGGCGGCTGTGATTACGGCCAGGATTTCAAGGCCCACAGTCTCTCCTCTCCCTGTTCCCCGTCGTTCAGGTTGAGTGGTATTTCGTCCATTCCTGGTGAGTCACGGCCTCCCCAGATACCGCGAGTGCCGGAGGGGCTCCGACGCCCATGGGACACTTCCGTCGCTTGGCGGCTTAAAGCAGTCGGGGAGCGTGCAGGCTTAGCGAACCATCCCACCTGCGCCTTCAGCGGCTCCATGCTGAGAGGCGTGTGGGTTCAGACGGCTCACCAAGTGTGCAATCTGCGGATCGCATAGGGGGCAAAACGTTGCGCTGGCAACGCGCTTTCCCCCCGTGAGAAGCTCCCACTTCTCAGCCGTTCCGCCGCACGGACACCTATCGGTATTTCCTTCGGTCCTTTGCCACATGATGCTTAATTCTCCATCCTACTTCGTACACCGTCTCATCCAGCCAAAGTTTGGGGTAATGATCGAAGACGCCACGACCATGGTCAACAGGGATAACGAATCAAGGCTTCGGGGTCACCGGTTCAGGTGACGCGCGACGGTACGGTTTTTTCGCTTGAACTGGTCCTGTTTCAACTCGTGATCCACGTAGCGCCCCAGTTCGACGACGGCCGCCGTGAACTGCTTCTTCACCAGATTCCGGTAGACCACTGACTGATAGTCGCGTAGCCCCCAGGCGACAATGAAGCCGCCGACGAATGCGAAAAGCGCCACCGACACGACGGTCCACGTGAACTGACGCCAGGCCCTCTTACACATCCCACAGATCACCATATTCTGTCCCTCCTTTCTTTCCCGGTCATGTGCATCCTAAGGGCCAACATGAATCGGAATATCAGGCGCAATCAATCAAGCTTTGTGTTTGCGAGGAGTTGTCGTGGTTCAATCAATGTGGAGTCGCTCTCCTAGGCCGTGGATCGGTCGCGAGAACGGATGCAAGTCGTGCACGGTGATGCAAGGATTGCGTACGCATCGTTGTGGTCAAGTCGCCCGTGTTATCGACGGCGACACGATCCGAAACTGCTGCGTTACCGGCTCGTGCTTCGATTCGCATGAATTACATCAGAGCTATTGCTCACTCAGCACAAAGCTGAAGTCTAAATACGTTCGTCACCGAACTTATGCATCGAAGGACTCGTCCTCCGGACCTGGCGGGTGTAGCAGGCATATCTCGAAACACGCGCTACGGATACGAGAACCGAGGCGGTAACTGACCCTTGCCTACCTATAGGCTTGTCGCGAAAATGAGAAACACGACGAAGGCAAAAGGCGAACTCAATCAGATGACTTACCGTGCATTGTGGTCAAGCGGGACTGAAGCGTCCCGGTTTCCAGGAGGGCCT
>JBHICF010000260.1:0-3197 GCA_046759485.1 Nitrospiraceae bacterium | reverse complement strand
GGCTACCACTGTGAGCTTGCGGAGCACGGGAGTGATGCCCTCTCCAGGCTTTCTGCCGGGGGGATCGACCTGGTGATCACCGACCATGACATGCCCGTCATGGACGGGGTTCGGTTCCTTGGCGAAGTGTCGAAGAATTCGGATCTGAACATCCCAGTCATCATGGTCACCGGCAGCTTAAACGAGCGGCTGCGCAAGAGAGTCCTTGCCGCTGGCGCCTACGCGGTGCTGTCCAAACCCTGTAGCTACAGCATGATCATGTCAACAGTCGCGGAAGCCCTCAAGACACCCCCCCCGCTCCAAATAGGAGCATGCCTGGCCGCCGCCAGGCGTTCCGGCTGACTTCCACGTCAGCCATGGTAGGCCTTGCTTGCTCTCTCACGCCTCAGCTTTCCCTGCCTGGGATTTGGCTTTCACCCCAGATCGGACCGTGACGGATCTCCCTGATCCATTCCTACGTTTACAGAGGGGAGCCGTCGTCCTCAAAATAAAAGAGCACTCCTGTCGAGACTGGCAGGCTAGAGCGATGGGGTCAATTGCTTGAGGTTTCGGAGGGCAACTCGGACATTACGCAGAAAGCCCGCATGCTTGGCTCGCCGGATAGCGCTTCGTGTGAACGTCGTCGCAAACTCCGCCACGCTGAACTTTGACAGCGTCTCTAGACGGGGCGCCAAGGTCAGCTGGGAGGGCTGAAAGGCAGGTTCATCGGTCGGCGTCGCGTTGACATTGTAGGGGCACACATCCAAACAGTCGTCACACCCGAAGATGCGATTACCCAATTTCGGCGCCAGCTCCTCTTGGATCTCGTCGCCTGGCTTGTGAAGTTCGATCGTCAGGTAGGAGATGCACAGGCGAGCATCGACCACGTACGGGGCCGTTATGGCGCCTGTCGGACAGGCCCGGATACAGAGCGCACAGGAGCCGCATAAGTCAGCACCCGGCTCGTCCGGGTCCAGTTCGAGGGTTGTGAGAACTTCACCCAACAGGAGCCAGGATCCGTACTCGGTGGAAACGAGGTTCGAGTGCTTGCCGATCCACCCGAGCCCGGCCTGCTGGGCCCAGGCCTTTTCCATTACCGGACCAGTGTCCACATAGCTACGCGTTTCCGCGTGCGGCACGAGCGCTTTGATACCTCCCTCCAACTGTCGGAGTCGCGTCAGTAAGTACGAGTGGTAATCCTGACCCCAGGCGTAGCGGCCGATGCGACCGTGCCCCGGCCTCTCATCCGGCTGATGGTCGGTATAGTAGTTGACCCCGACTGAGATCACCGACCGGCACCCTGGGAGTACCTTGTTGGGATCTGCGCGCCGGTGCGGGTCATGAGCCATCCAGGCCATCGCGCCATGGTAGCCTCGACTCAGCCACTCCTGAAGCCGATCAATGAGACGCGGTGGCTGAGGGGTAGGTGCTCTGGCGTGGTCTATGCTCTTTGCATCGCGCTCCCGTGCCGCCACTCGGCTGATCCCGACGGCGACGAACCCGAGCCCGAGCGCCTCGCGCTTGATGGCTTCGGTTCGGGTCATGGAGATCACCGCTGTGAACAGTTGAACATGACACTAAAACGGCCGGAGCATTGCCTCGTCTTGCAGGGTGTGCAGGTGCCGGTGATACGCGTCTTCCAATCAGTGTCCTGTTCATCGAAGCGGCAGGTCGTGTTGCCCCCTTTAGACACACTGGTCCAGGGCTGAGTGGAGCCCGGAAAATTGGCGACCACACATCCCGGAGGGATCGGGACGTTGCACCTCTGGCTGTGGTCGCCTTCGACCATGCCAAATGTGCACACAGATTCGGTCGTGGCGGGAGACTCCTCAAGAGGGTATGCGGCGTGGAGGTCGGCCAGGAGGAAGCTGAGTACCCCCACCGCAGACGCCAGAAAAAGACCGCATACGGCAAGGAACGCGATGCGACGTATCATGGATGCCCTCACAGAAGAGTTCATATCGCCCTGTCTTTAAAAGGGGGCTATCGTATCACAATCCTCTCCCTTGCAGCCATGCCAAGTCCCGCGTAAAATCGAATGCCCCACTGGTCCTGTGGCCGGATGGCAAGCTTGACCGGATACGCGCCGCGAATGGCGGGTATCCCGCCGGTTGGTGGATGCTGAACCTGGGACACGGACAGCCAAGAGCTCACCATGGATAAACGGGATATTGCGACGATCCTTGAAGAGATCGGCTTGCTGCTTGAGCTGAAAGGGGAAAGTCCATTCAAGAGCCGGGCCTACTACAATGCAGCTCGTACGGTGGAGGGCATGAGTGAGAATATCGACGACCTACTTGCGTCGGGTCGGATTCGCGAGCTCCAGGGGATTGGGCAAGCGCTGGCCGAGAAGCTTGCGGAACTCGTCGCGACCGGTCATCTTCTCTACTACGACCAGCTGAAGCAGACCGTCCCACCTGGTCTCGTGGAGATGACGGCTATTCCCGGGCTGGGACCTAAGAAGATTGCTGCCCTCTGGAATCAGCTCGGGATCACCACGGTTGGGGAACTTGAGTACGCATGCATTGAGAATCGGCTCCTGGGTCTGCCTGGCTTCGGAGAGAAGACTCAGGGCAAGATCCAGCAGGGCATTCTGCAAATGAAGCGGCGAATGGGATTTTACCTCTACGCGAACGTGATTGGCGAGGCACAACGGATCCTCGAGGTGGTCAAAGGACTCAGACATGTCAGGCGTGCCGAGGTTGTCGGGGAGGTGCGGCGGCGGATGGAGATTGTGAGCTCAATCGTGCTGCTGGCAGCTGCGGACCAATCTGATGCAGTGTTGGCCGGTCTCCAGGCGGTTGGTGAGGTGACTGAATTGATGGTGATCGGTCAGAAAGTGATGGGCAAATCTTCGCTGGGCATACCGGTTCAGATCCTAGTGTCTCGTGAGCTGACGCCACACGCGTTACTGGCTCACACTGGGAGCGAAGAGCATTTAGGAGCGCTTGCGTCGCGCGCTGCCTCGCTGAAGGTTCCGTGGAATCTTGAGATCAACGGCGTCGGGAAGTTGACCCCCGCTGTTGACTCGGAGCAAGAGTTGTATGCTCGGCTCGAGCTGCCCTATATTGAGCCAGAATTGAGGGAGGGATTGAGGGAAATCGACGCGGCGAATGCGGGTCAACTGGGTCCATTGGTGGAGGCCCAGCATATTCAAGGCGTCTTCCACAATCATACGACTTACAGCGATGGATCGGCGACCCTCGATGAAATGGTGG
>JBHICF010000259.1:0-3198 GCA_046759485.1 Nitrospiraceae bacterium | reverse complement strand
GAAACCGGGCTTCCTCAAGACCATGACACGTTACTGAAAGCCGCGGACTGGTTGTTGGCTCGCCAAACGACCACCGTGGGTGATTGGAAGGTGTCCGCGCCCGATGCTGAGCCAGGGGGCTGGTATTTCCAGTTTGAGAACGAGCAGTATCCCGACGTGGATGACTCGGCGGTGGTCCTGATGGCCCTCGCGAAACTCAAGATGGGGAATCCAGAGACGCAGCGGGAAGCGATCAGACGTGGGTATCGATGGGTCATGGCGATGCAAGGCTCAGATGGTGGCTGGGGTGCGTACGATAAGGACAACGACCGGATGATCTTCAACCATATTCCGTTCGCTGATCATCGCGCCCTGCTCGATCCGAGTACCGCTGACCTAGCCGGCCGCTGTCTGGAAATGCTGGGCGTGCTAGGCTATGATCGCGCTGATCCAGCCGCAGAGCACGCAATCGAGTATTTGAAACGCGAACAGGAAGCAGACGGAAGTTGGTACGGCCGCTGGGGGGTGAACTACGTTTACGGAACCTGGTCGGTGTTGGCGGGCTTGCGAGCCATTGGGGAGGACATGTCTGCTCCTTACATCCACCACGCCATCATGTGGTTGGAATCGAAGCAAAACCCAGATGGCGGCTGGGGAGAATCGTGTCTCTCGTATGCCGATCCTGACATGGTCGGCAGGGGAGAGAGCACGCCATCCCAGACTGCCTGGGCCCTTATGGCATTGCTCTGCGCAGGCGTTGCTGATTCGATCAGCGTGGTGCGTGGTATCAACTATCTGCTGCGGCACCAACGCGACGATGGTTCATGGTTGGAAACTCAACACACGGGGACTGGGTTCCCGCGTGTCTTCTACCTCCGCTATCACTGGTACTGCCAGTACTTCCCGCTGTGGGCGCTTGCCATGTATCGGAACATCAAAACTCACGGGGAAACGAAGGCTGACGCACTTCGACGGGCCTCCTATGAGGCCGGTGCCTTCCGGTTCCCTACTCAATAGCCCAATCCGTCCCACCCCTCATATCTGTACTCCCACACAGATCGGTCAGCGTGCCCGTTCGGTGAGTATCTGAGCCCTGCGTGATGGGGGGAGGTGACAGGTGAAGCAAATTGGAATTTTCACGGCAACCCGGTGGGAACTCAACGCCGTTCGCCGTGTATGCTCCGTCGAGCAGACCCAGCGGGTCGGCCGTGTGCCGGTTGTGATCGGGCGGCGGGAACGGTGCCGGCTTTTCCTGGTTCGGAGCGGAATGGGGTTTGCCAGAGCCGAGGAGGTAGGCCGACAAATCCTGTCCGCATACCCGATTGACCTTGCGGTCTCCACTGGCTACGCCTGTGCGCTGACACCTGCGTCGTCGATTGGCGAACTGCTGATCGGCAGCGAAGTTCTGTTGTGCCGTGATCAGGAAAAACAGCGGGCTGGCGATCGGGTCATCGAGTGTTCCCCTGAGCATGGTCTGATAGGAGTGCGAGCGGCGTCCGAGGCACAGGTCGCGGCGGTAAGAGGGAGATTGGTCACCTTCCCACGAGTGCTCTGGCGGGCAGAGCAGAAGCGCGCAATGGCTGCAAAGACGGACGCCATCGGCCTTGCCATGGAAGATGCCGCTGTCGGTTCTGTCGCAGCCGAACGAGAAATTCCCTTCGTGGCCTTTCGTGCAGTCTCCGACCTGCTCGACGAAGATCTTCCCCTTGACTTTAACAAGTCTCTGGGATCCGGCGGATGGTTTCGTGTCGCGGGCAGCTGTCTCCTACGGCCATCCTGCTTGATTGGACTGAACCGGTTGCGCGTTCAAGCAGGGATGGCTTCCGGATGTTTGACCAGGTTTTTCGAGACCTACCTGGACCTGGTGAACTGAGTTCCCTCAGGCGTCTGAGTGATGTGCCAATGACGCAACTGGTGCGCGAATGATACAGTTGTGAGAGAATGATGCCAGCACGAGGGAATGAGTGACAATACTTGCCCGAAGCGTGTGGAAGGCCACTCGCAGAGGCATTTTCGAAGTAGGCGGGAAATGATGAACTTTCGGTGCCCAATGGTCAGGCTCCCTTTTTGGGGTGATTGGCGGGGGTCTTGATCACGAGCTTGGGAGAATGGTATTGGGCTTGCAATTCTAGTTAGGATTAGTGCGAGTATACTATGAGGTGGAGCGCAAGGTTTGACAATTGATTCCTGGACAGGTCGCCGAGAGCAACGGGCGTTTCTCATAAGAACCGCGAGGTGAACGGTGATTGACAGACTTCAGAGGCGGATCGTCAACCCTCATGAGCCTTGGGCCATCAAGCCCTCCCTAGAGAGCGGAGCGCGAATGGCGTGTCGGGGCAGAGGTAGCAGAAAGGGCGTGTCTCAGCACTGGGCGTACACCGTGTTAAGCGGCGTGGCGTTTGGACTGGTGTTGTTCTGGGGGCACCCTGCGTTCGGAGCAGGCGAAGCAACCGAGGCGATGCGGAGCACAATCAACGAAGTCATCCGGATTTTAACCGATGAGAATCTGAAACGTCCTGAAATGGATGGAGAACGCAGGCGCCAGCTCGAGCAGGTCATCGGACATCGATTCAGTTATGAAGAAATGGCCAAACGAACCTTGGGGAGGGACTGGAAAAACCTCAGTGACGGTGAACGCCGCGAGTTCGTCGAGCTGTTCAAACGGTTGCTGACCACAACTTACGCGGATAAGGTCGAGGGTTATTCAGGAGAACAAGTGGTGTACTTGGCTGAGCGTCGGAAGGACCGCTACGCGGAGGTCCAAACCAAAGTCGTATCGGGGAAGGTAGAGATTCCATTGGACTATCGGTTGATCTACAAGTCGGAGGACTGGCGCGTCTATGATGTTGTCGTTGAGGGGGTTAGCCTCGTCAAGAACTACCGGGGTCAGTTCGCCAAGGTGATTCGCTCCTCATCTTTTGAGGATCTCGTCGAGAAGTTGAGGAAGAAGACGGCACGGGTCGAGGCTCCGTAGCAGCAAATGAATGGTGCTCCGCCAAGACGTTCCCGTCGCCCCTTTTGGCTCTGGTGCTTGCTGGTCCCGGCGCTGAGCTGGTGTCCGGGGCAGCTGGTTTGGGCAGAGACTGAATACTTTCCGATTCCAGCCATTTCGACCTCCAAGAACGACGGGAATAGCATCGGCCTCATCGTGCCGTTTCTCGTGACCAACCCCGATGGGGAGTTGACTCACCTCGTCGCGCCGGTGGTCCTACACAACAC
>JBHICF010000258.1:0-3200 GCA_046759485.1 Nitrospiraceae bacterium | reverse complement strand
CGGAACTCCACCCGGGCATCCTCGAGTACGATCCAGAGATCTCGGATCACGCCCGGCTGGGGATAGAGATGAAAGACCTGTTCCAGTGTCAGGGCCGCCCGATCGTCTGGCACCTCAAGTTGCGTGCCATATCGTTGCTGAACATCCGCAATGAGACCGACTACTGCGTCAGGCGATAAGCGATAGGTGCCGAATTCCAGATGACCGACTTCATGGGCGATCATCACGGTGTACAGCCGTTCATTTTCTTCGCGCGTGGGGTAACGCCGGAGGATCAGAGGCATGGCGATGGTGCGCCCGTCCCGACTGACTGTGGCGCGGACCGGCGCCTGGTCGGGGGCATCCTCCATCTCCGGAAGCGGTTGGATCGTCACATCGGTGCCACACAGACCTTGCGCAAACAGTTTGAGCGCGCGCGCAACTTGTCGCAACGGCACGCCGCTCATCGCCTGCTCGACCGAGGCCAGGGCTTTCTTCGTCTCGAGGGCGAAGTAGGATCGCCCGCCTTCAATGCTGTACTCCAGCACCTCCATGCCGCCTCTAAACCACTCGTTGAACTTCGCTTGCGCGTCTGCGAGTGCGCCGACCAACGCGACGATCTCCGGACAGCGACGGACATAGGCCAGTGCGGCTTCTGCATCTCGCTCGGCCACCAGCGCGCCGTACTGGAGAACTCGCACCCGCCAGTCTTCGGATGGCAGGCGTTTGAGGAGTGACGCCGCGTCGGCCAGCAAGGCAATCGCCGTCTGTGGTGAGCGGTCAGCCATGACCGATCCCAGCCCTATGACCGACTTTCTGACGGCGGCTCCCTCCACCTCCCCCAGGATGGACGGGCTCGTGCGGAAAAACTCCAAGGTGCCCATATAATCCGGCTTCCCTAAGCTGTTTTCGGTGATCAGCTTCATCCCGAATCCGACCCAGGCGCGCAGCTGGTCTCGTGGAATCACTTCCGCCAGTGCCGGGCTTTGCCGAAAGAACTCGACCCCTAACACATAGTTCCACTTCGCCAGCTCGACACCCACTTCGCTCCAGCCAGTCAGCGCATCCGAGGGCAGGATGCGCACCAATTCGGGCGCCACCCGGAAGAACTCGAACGCCACGTTGGGGTCGCTGTCGGCCAGCTCCAGAGCCAGCGTCAGGGTCTGCTGCCGGATAGCGGTGGAATCGATGAGCCCGATGAGCAGTGGACTCTCCTTGAAATACTTCATGGCCGTGGCGCCGGTGGACTCCGCGAGTGCCACTCCAAGGTCTAGCCATGACACCACGACATCCAGGCCACCTCGCCGATGCAGCTCAGGCAAGGCCTGAACCGCTGCCCGGGTGACTTTCGGGGACGCTTCCGTGAGCTCTTGAAGCAGTGCCTGGATCGCCGACACGGTGTTCGCGTCACCTGTCGCCTGGACGGATTCGCGGACTACGGTGGCCGCTGTGGTCTGATCCAAGGTCTCAGCCAACTGTGCGATCAATTGTTCTTCCCGGGTCATCGCTCTCTCAACTTATGGGTCTGGGACAATGGGACGCGGAGCCAGCGCCTCTCGCGCAGCGGCTCCGGCCACCTTCAAAGAATTCGCCGATTGTAAAGGAGGTTCGCCCGCTTGTAAACTAGCGCCCACGCGGCTCATCCCGAGGACGACGTCACACCATTGAGCGATTCTTCCACTCGTTGCTGGCCCCGATGGACCCTGGGGCTTGGGACCCTCACGCTTGTGATTCTCAGCGTGATTATGGCCGACCGCCTGCTTGCTATGGCTTCACGAATTGCCATTGACCCCAGCCAGTTGCCTGTCACCAGCGATCTCGCTCAGCGACTCCGCACTCATGTGGAGATTCTTGCCAGTCCCAAACTGGAAGGGCGTAAACCTGGCACGCCGGGGCACCGTGAAGCTGCGAACTATATCGTGGAGCAGTTTCAGAAGCTGGGGCTTGCCCCCCTGCCCTCGCTGGGAGGCTTCGGCCAGCCGGTCACCGAGAAGCTCGGTGACAATCTCATCGCGATGCGGCCTGCGGCCTCACCTCAATCTGCCCAGGCTGCCCAGGTACCAGCCCGGTGGCTGCTGATCGGCGCCCACTATGATCATCTCGGAGGGTCATATCTCGGCGCGGATGATAACGCGTCGGCGGTCGCGATTCTGCTGGAGACGGCTCGAGCCTTGCGGCCACTGCCACATCACCCGATTTTGTTCGTGGCCTTCAACATGGAAGAACAGCCCTACATTCGGACCTCGCTCATGGGCTCGCAGCACTTCGTGGACCATCTTCCCTCTGAAGTGGGGGCTCCCTCGAACTTGCACACTGTCATTATTATGGACCTGATGGGGGGCGTTCACTGGGCGCCGCTACGCAACGTCGTCTTCGCCGCGGGGGCCGAACAGAGCCCAGGTCTGTATCGTCGTGTGAAGGAAGCCAGTCCTGTTGCCGACGCCACCGCGCCTTTGACCATCCTCCCGCTGGGCATGCATCTGGTCGAGCAGATTCCGTTGGTGGGACAGGTCTCGTTCAGTGACTACGACGCATTCCGGAATGAGTCGGTGCCGTTTCTCTTCCTGTCGGCCGGTCGCACGCCACGATACCATGAACCTTCAGACCTTCCCGACACCCTCCATTATGAACGGATGGCGGCTACGGTTCAGTGGCTGGCATCCCTCATCCAACGGATCGACCAGGATACGGACGCCTATCAGTTTGAGGCCAATCGCCTGGAGTTCACCGATGAAGTCGCTAGCCTGCGTCCATTGGTCGCCCACGCGGCAACCTGGGAGACGAGGATCCCGGGCACGTCGTACTTGTCGTACCTGCGAATGAAGGCGGATCAGACATGGATGGAGACGCTGGACACGGCGACGCCCACACCGGACGCCATCAAGCGGCTTGAACGACTGTCTATCCGGATGCAGTGCCTGCTGACTAATTTCTCCGGATGCTTCTTGATCTGAGTCTCAGTCTTCCTCCTGCCTTCCTTTTTGGATTCGCAAACAGCCGGGCGATCTCATCCACTGGAAAGCGAGGCAGTGCCCGTGAGCGTCCCTTCGTCATCATGAGGCGAACTCCTTCTCGGGCTGGCACGACGCTCCCGATTCGGGTCGCTCGGACGCCGGCCCGTGCCAGTCGCTGCCGGATGGCTGGCTCACGACCCGGAGCCGCGCAGATGAGCAAGGCACCAGAGGCAATCGCGCCCAGCGGGTTGAGACCGAACTGGTCAC
>JBHICF010000257.1:0-3209 GCA_046759485.1 Nitrospiraceae bacterium | reverse complement strand
CCTCGCCGAACCCCGTCAGCGTCGGCACGTTTCTGGTTGCCAGCCCGGAGCTGGCAGATCCCAACTTCAGTCGGACAGTCGTGCTCATCTGTGCGCACGGCACGGAGGGATCACTCGGGGTCATTGTCAACAGACGAACCCGCCTACTGCTCTCCGAGGTCCTTCCAGAAATGTCGGCGCTCCAAGGAACGTCCTATCATCTCTTCTCGGGCGGACCGGTTGAGCGCCACGGAATCCTCATGCTGTATCGGATCGAGCAACAGCCAGCAACGACACTTGAGGTGCTCGACGGGGTGTATTTTGGGGCCAATATGGAAGCGCTGGAAGAGATCGTCACGGACCCGCACCCCACGGATACATTCCGCGCCTACGCGGGTCATGCGGGCTGGGCACCTGGTCAGCTCGACCTTGAAATCGCAGGTGGTTTCTGGACTGTCTTGCCTGCCGCCTCAACAGCAATTTTTGATCACGATCCCGCGGAGTTATGGTCTGACATGTTAGAAGGGTTGCGGAGACCACTCACGATCCGATATGAATGAGGTGCGCTGATCCAGCCTGGACCCCTTCATGACGTAGTTATCTGAGACGGGAGGCCTACCGTGAAAGAGCCTAGAGCCGATACGCTTCGCAACATCGCTCTCGTATCCTACACCGGAGCGGGGAAGACCTCTCTGCTCGAAGCCTTGCTCTATACCGCGGGTGCGATCCCAACGATGGGGTCGGTGGTCAATGGCAACACAGTGGCGGATCATGAACCCGAGGAGATCCATCGCAAGATTTCTGTGGGGCTGAGCGTAGGACACTTCGACTGGAAGGACACCACGTTCAATCTCGTGGACGCACCGGGCGCCCTCAGCTTTCTTGGGGAGGCCAAACAAGCGTTACGCGCCGTGGACGGCGTGCTCATCGTCCTTGGAGCCTCATCCGGGGTCAAAACAGAACTTGAAAAGATCTGGACCACTATCCAGGAGCTGAACGTCCCCTGCGTGATCTTCGTGAATGAGCTCGACAAAGAGCGGACCGCCCTCGATCCTGTGCTGCAGGAATGCGAGAAGGTCCTGGAGCTGAAGAGCCTACCAATCACCATTCCCATTGGCGCGGAGAACCAGCTGGAGGGTGTGGTGGACTTAGTCCAGGGCGAGGCCTACAAGGCGGTCAAGGACTCTAATAAGGTACAGCGCGAGAGTCCACCACCTGAGATGAGCAATGCAATCGGGGAGGCCAGAAAGAAACTCGTGGAGGGAGTCGCGGAGACGGACGACCAGTTGGTGGAGAAGTACCTGGCCGACGGCGACCTGACGAAGGAAGACCTGATGGCGGGGTTGAAAAAAGGCACCCAAACCCGGGCCTTCGTTCCCGTGCTGTGCGGATCTGCGCTGCGGAACATCGGCACCTCAGCCTTACTCGATGCACTCGGGGCGTATCTTCCGTCCCCCAAAGAACGAGCAGAGTTGCACCCGGCAACGGGCACCCAGCCGAACACGGGAGAGGCTGCCAGCCGCGGCTGTGCTCCTACAGAGCCATTGTCGGCCTTGGTGTTCAAGACCATTATCGATCCCTTCATGGGTCGAATGACGTACGCGCGGGTGCTCTCGGGCTCCCTGGACGCGGATTCCTCCTTCTATAACTCCAGCCGGTCGGTCAAGGAGAAGGGGGGCCACATATTCTACATGCTTGGCAAGAAGTATTCGCCGGTGCCAAAGGCGAGCGCGGGGGATATCATCGCGATCGGAAAACTGAAGGACACGCAGACAGGGGACACCATTTCGGACGACCACCATCTTATCGTGTACCCGGCTATCCAACTCCCGAAGGCAGTTCTCTCATTCGCCATCGAGCCGAAGACGAAGGCTGATATCGAAAAGGTCAGCCTCGGCTTGCATAAGCTTGTAGAAGAGGATGTGACGCTGGAATTCGTGCGGAATCAGGAAACGAAGGAAATGGTTCTCAGTGGGACGGGACAACTCCACGTGGATGTGACATTCGAGAAACTACGTCGCAAATTCGGCGTGGAAGTCAACACCCATACTCCTAAAGTGCCATACAAAGAAACCATCCGGAAGATGGCGCAAGCACAAGGAAAATACAAGAAGCAAACAGGGGGACATGGTCAGTTTGGCGACTGCTGGCTCCAGATCGATCCCTTGCCTCGCGCGAAAGGATTCGAATTCGCTAACAAGATCGTCGGGGGGGCGATCCCGCGCAACTTCATCCCAGCCGTTGAAAAAGGCGTTGTGGAAGCGATGCACGGTGGGAGCCTGGCTGGCTTTCCGGTGGTTGACGTTCGCGTCACCGTCTACGATGGGTCGTACCACACGGTGGACTCATCTGAAATGGCGTTCAAGATTGCCGGGTCGATGGGATTTAAGAAGGCGTTGGAGTCAGCTCATCCGGTCTTGTTGGAGCCGATTATGACCGTCGAAGTGATCACGCCTGATGAGTTCGTGGGTGGGGTGATCGGCGACCTCAATTCGAGGCGGGGCAGGATTAGTGGGGTGACCGCGAGAGGAACTGCCCAGACGATCACGGCGTCTGTCCCGCTGGCGGAAATGCTGAAGTTCACACCCGCGCTCAACTCGATCACGGGCGGGCGCGCCACCTACGGCATGGAGTTTTCTTCCTACGAGGAAGTCCCTCGCGAACTGGCAACCCGCATCATCGAAGAGAAAAAGGCAGCCAAGCAGGAGGTCGCTTCCTGACGACGAGGGCGACTTACTCCTTGGTGTTCAGCACCACGTAGAACGCTCGGTTCTCGCGCAACACCCGGAGGAGGATGGTTTCTCCTCCTTTCGTCTCGCTGATCGCTTCAGAGAATTCCCTGACCGAAGAGACCTCCTCTCGGTTGACCTCCTTGATCAGATCGCCCACGCGAAGTCCCTCAGCGTTCGCAACGCTGCCTGGCTCGACCTTCGAGATCAGGACTCCGGTCGTATCCTTCAGCTTGAACTTCTCCGCGAGTTCCGATGTCAGATCCTGCACATCCAGCCCCAGCTTCACTTCAGGCTGCGACGGAGGCAGGGAGGCCACAACCGGGCTCTCTCGTCGCTCGCTTAGCGAGACCGACACCACCTGCCGTTGACCATCGCGGACGAGCTCGATCTCAGAGGTGGCGCCTGGTTCGATACCCGCGATCAAACGCGAGAGCTTGTTCGGAGTGTCGACTTGCGCTCCGTTGACCTTGGTGATGACGTCTCCCGGCTTGATGCCCG
>JBHICF010000256.1:0-3256 GCA_046759485.1 Nitrospiraceae bacterium | reverse complement strand
TCACGCACTGATCTCGGACCTCGAGGCAATGCGCACGCAACAGGACGAGTTTCATTCTCTAGTTTCTCTCCGCTCTCTGTCCTCCTTCGCCACCATCCTGGCAGCGGCGGAGGCTCTTCACAAATCCGACCGTGGACCTGAGGCATTGGAATGGCTTGCGCAGTGGATTCGAGACCTGATTCTGGTTTGCGTTGGGGGCGACCGTGAAGCTTTGGTGAATGGAGATCGTCTGGTCAGCCTAGAAGAGGCCTCCCGCGCTGCACGACTTGATCTACTGTTGGACCTCCACGAAGACCTGGGAGCCATGAGCCGCGCTGCGTCGCGAAACTTGAACCTGCAACTCGCGTTGGAGAACACATTGCTACGGTTGCGTGAGGCCTTGTGTATGCCCACCGAGTCCCGTACCGCCACATGAACACGCTCGGGTCGAAGAGCAGGATCCTGCTCGTGCGGAGGTTGGACTTGAAGCCGAGTCGTCACGAGCGATGAGCCAGCTCGTGTCGTACCCCTTACTCGGGACACCCCGGGTAGCGTTTCTCGCCCGCGACCTGTTATCTTTTCTTTGAGCACGATGCGCAATACCTTCTACATCACCACCCCCATTTACTACGTGAACGACGTGCCCCACATTGGGCATGCGTACACGACGGTGGCGGCTGACGTGCTCGCACGTTACCGCCGGCTGGTCGGGCGCGACGTCTTCTTCTTGACCGGACTCGACGAACACGGCCAGAAAGTTCAGCAGGCTGCGGCCAAGGCCGGGATCGACCCGCAAGTTTACTGCGACGGTATGGCCCCTCGATTCCAGAACCTGTGGAAACGACTTCTCATCTCCTCTGATGCGTTCATCCGGACCACGCATCCGGAGCACAAGGCTCTCGTGCGGAAACGACTGCAAGATCTCTACGACCGTAACCTGGTTTATCGAGCCGACTATACTGGGTGGTACTGCACTTTTGATGAACGCTTCTGGACGGAGAAGGACGTCGTGGATGGCGTGTGCCCGGACTGCAAGCGTCCGGTGGAGCGGCTCAGTGAGAGCAATTATTTCTTTCGGATGAGCCAGTACCAGCAAGCGCTCCGCGAGTATCTCCAGCAACATCCATCGTTCATCAGCCCTGCGTCGAGGCGAAATGAAGTCTTGGGCTTTCTCGATCGGCCCTTGAATGATCTCTCGATCTCCCGTCCGAAGTCTCGTCTGTCATGGGGCATCGAGCTTCCTTTTGATGCCAACTACGTGACATACGTCTGGTTTGATGCGTTGGTGAACTATGTTTCGGCGCTCGACTACCTCTGCCCGACTCCTTCGTTCGAGCGATACTGGCCAGCCAGCATTCACTTGGTCGGCAAGGACATTCTGACCACTCATGCCGTGTATTGGTCGACCATGCTGATGGCGTTGGATCTTCCTCTTCCACAGACTATCTTTGCGCACGGTTGGTGGACCGTGGAGGGCGAGAAAATGTCCAAGAGTCGCGGCAATGTGGTCGATCCCTATGCGATCACGGACGAATTTGGAGCCGACGCGTTCCGTTATTTTCTGCTCCGCGAAGTCCCGTTCGGCCATGACGGCGATTTCTCGCGCGAGGCGTTGATCGGCCGCATCAACAGCGATCTGGCCAACGGGCTGGGCAATCTACTCAATCGGACACTGACCTTGATCGAACGTTTCACGAAGGGCGTCATTCCGGAGCCGGAGCCGACAACTGAAACGGAACTCGAGCAGGAGTTACAGCGGTCAGCGGTGAGCGTGCTACATGAGACGCTTCCGCAGTGCTTGTCAGACGAAAAGCTCGAGTTTAATCGGGCGCTCGAAGCGATCTGGGGACTTGTACAACTCGGGAACCAGTATGTGGACAAGACGGCCCCCTGGACCTTGGCCAAGAAGCAGGCCGACCAGCCCCGGCTTCACACGGTGCTCTATCACGCGGCGGAAACTCTCAGAATTCTCAGTCTCGCTGTGTACGCTTTCATCCCCCAGGCGGCTGAAGAAATGAAACGTCAATTAGGGCTAATGCTGAACTTTTCTAAGCCATTGCTGGCCGCAGAGATCACTTGGGGTGGCTTGCTGCCCGGCACAGAGATCACGAAAGGTAACCCTCTGTTTCCACGCATTGAGACAACCTCCAAACCACAAGGAGCTGGACGCGTGACCGCTAACCAACCAGCAACGCCAACTCCCGAGCCCGGGAGCGTCGACCAACAGATCTCGATCGCAGATTTTCAGAAGGTGGACCTCAAGGCAGCAAAGGTCTTGAGCGCCGAGCGGGTGCCCAAGTCGGAGAAGCTCCTCAAGCTTCGGGTAGATCTGGGTGGCAGACAGCTCCAAGTTGTAGCCGGGATCGGAAAAATATATGAGCCCGATCAACTGGTCGGGCGGCGGGTCGTCGTCGTGGCCAATTTGAAACCGGCCAAGCTGATGGGAGTCGAATCTCAGGGGATGGTGCTCGCGGCCGGCGAGAAGGACGTGAGCGGACTCATCACGATCCTGGAAGATGTGGAACCCGGCACCAAGGTCAAGTGAGCCGCGTCCGTCGAATGGCATACTCCATGTGGTCGCTTGAGCGAACGGTTCCCGGCGTGGCGCTGGTCCTCGCATGCACGGCATGGGCGAGTGCCCAATCACTCTCACCTGATATCCACCACAGCAAACTCAATGCGGGGCCTATTGCGACCGAGGTCATGATTCGAGTCGTGGCCAATGGGGCCATGGTCCTGGGCAATGAGGTCGGTGGCGCACGGGTCACCATTACCGACGTCGAGACTGGAAACATATTGGCCACCGGGCTGCAGCATGGAGAAGCGGGCGATCAGAACGAGATCATGCACACGCCACGCCTGTTAAACGAACCCCACTATTCAACCCTTCCTTCGGGTTCGTACCACGCCACCCTCGATCTTGAGAGACCAACCCTGGTAAGAATCACGGCCGAAGGTCCGCTCCTGTACCCACAGGCCGTACAGCGCGCGAGTAAGACCGTGCTGCTCGTCCCGGGACGAGACCTGACCCAGGACGGGATCGTGCTCGAGCTGAACGGTTTTATCGTCCAGATCGAACATCCACCACCCGGCACCCCGCTGATGGCAAAAGACGATGTCCCCTTGCGAGCATCGATCAGGACCCTGTCGGGCTCACTCATCCGCCCACACAGCGATTGGGACTCTCGAAAGGTGGCTATCTATGGAGAGGTTTTGATTGGTGAACGCGTCGTGACGCGGTTGCAGATGTACTACACAGGGTCAGGCAGCAGTTTTA
>JBHICF010000255.1:0-3270 GCA_046759485.1 Nitrospiraceae bacterium | reverse complement strand
GGTCGGTCCATGATGTACCTCTAGGGCAAATGCCTCCTGATTGGGGAAGATCATCCAGACAAGGCATAGGGCTAGCAGGCATTGCTGTATCTTCGAGCACATCGGTCGCATCACGCCACCTTCGAGGCCGCCTCGACCCGAACAGCGCACCTTTTGAAGTCCGGTTGCTTGGAGAAGGGATCCACCGCGTCGTTCACTGCGAGGTTGACGAGGTGCTTCGCCGAGTGGAAGGTCGCGAAGACCTCACCAGGTCGAATGACATCGGTGACGCGAGCCTTCAGCTTGACTTCGCCCCTTCGGGAGTTGACACGGACCGCGTCCCCATCCTTCACACCATACTTGCGCGCGTCCAACGGGTGGATCTCAAGCTTGTCGGGAATGACCTTCGCGAGTGCGGGGACGCCACCGGTGATGGTCATGGTGTGCCAGTGCTCGAGAATCCGGCCGGTGTTGAGCGTGAGGGGATACTCATCATCGATGGGATCCACCGGACCCTCCTGGTCGTGGATCCAGATGACAGCCCTCCGGTCGGGGCGGCCATAGAAATCGAACCGCCCAGTGCCTTTGGCCATGGGGTCTAGTCCGGGCACGTAGCGCCAACAGGTACCCGGATGATCCTCGGTTGGGCAGGGCCACAGCAGGCCCCGCTCTCGCACGAGCCTCTCGTACGTCATGCCCTCGAAGTTGTATGGGGAATGGGCGGAGATCTTGCGCCACTCGTCCCAGATCTCGCGCGAACTGTGTGCAGGGAATAGATCTCCGTGTCCGAGTCGATCGGCGAAGTCGAGCAGGATCTCGAGATCGCTTCTCGCCTCGCCCGGCGGATCAACAATCTTGGGGACATGGTGATAGCGGCGCTCGGATTGGCTGAACATCCCTTCCTTCTCGGTCCACATAGCCGTCGGCAAGACCACGTCCGCGAACTGAGTGGTCTCGGTGGGGTGGAACGCGTCGGCCACCACGAGGAAGGTCTGCTTCATCGCCTTGCGATACCGATTGCCGTTGGGGAGGGACTGTCCGGGATTGGTGGCGAGCACCAGGCAGCACTTCACGTCTCCACGCTCCATGGCCCCGAACAGGGCCACGGCGTGATATCCCGGCTTGGGGCTGATCGTGCCTGGTGGAACTCCCCAGAGCTCCTCCATTTCGCGCCGATGCTTCTCGTTTGCGACGACCCGCCCGTTCGGAAGCGCGTGAGCGAGCGTCCCAGTATCGCGGACACCGCCGCCAGCGTTGGGCTGGCCGGTCAGCGAAAAGGGAGTGGCCCCGGGCCGTCCGATCTGTCCCGTGAGCAGATGCATGGCGTTGAGGAGGCGGTTCGCTGCGCTGGCCTGTGCCTGCTGGTTAATGCCCATAGTCCACAGGGACAGGGTCGCCTTGGAGGCAGCAAAGTGGTACGCGGCATCGCGGATCTGTGAGGCGCTGACGCCGCAGATTCTGCTCGCTTTCTCGGGAGAGTACTTCTGGAGATGTTTTTTGAACCGCTCGTAATCCGCGGGACCGCTGCCGCTCCTGAAGGATAAGTATTGGGATACCATCTCTTCATCGATGAAGCCGTTTTCGACGAACTCATGAATCATGGCGTTATAGAGGGCGACATCCGTGCCCGGTACGATGGCGAGATGGAGGTTACTGGCCGTCGCCGTGCGCGTCCGTCGTGGATCCACCGTGATCAGGAAGGTGTCGGGGGCGCTGCGTTTCCGATCCATCACGCGTTCCCAGACAATAGGGTGGCACTCCGCCGTGTTCGAGCCGGTGATGAAGAAGCAGGAGGCATGGTCGATGTCATCGTAGCAGCCCATGGGTTCGTCTTTTCCGAACACGCTGATATAACCTACGGCTGCGGAAGCCATGCAGAGGCGCGGATTGCCATCGACGTTGTTCGTCCGAATGCCCGCCTTGAAGAGCTTATTCGCGACGTAGCTCTCCTGGGTAAAGAGCTGGCCGCTGCCGTAGTAAGCGACGCTGTCGGGGCCATGGGCCTCGGTGGCCTCGCGAAAGCGGTGCGCGACCAAATCCATCGCTTCGTCCCAGGAGGCGCGCTGCAAGCGACCCTGCTTCCGGATCAGCGGGTGCATTGCCCGGTCAGAGGCGTAAAGAATATCGCGGTTGAGGACGCCCTTGATGCAGAGGCGGCCCCTGTTGTGGGCCAGCTCATCCCCCTTGACATCGACCACTTTCCCGTTGCTGCGGCCGATCATGACTCCACAGCCGGTGCCGCAGAACCGACACACGCCCTTGTGCCAGGATTCGACCTTGACGACGGGCTGGCGCTCCCAGATCGAGGAGAGTGCATCACATCCGCTGAGCGAGCCGGCATAGACACCGCCCGCCGCTATTCCCATCAGTCGGAGGAACTCACGGCGCCTGAGTTTATATCTGTGGTTCATATGAAGCTGCCCTCGGATCGTCAGAAAGGTACGAGGTCCCCTCGGCATAGAAAAAGGTGAAGGCGGACAGACCGACCAAGATGCCCAGCATTGCGGCGAGGCTATATAGCCACATGGCCGAACCGGACTGGGGCTCTTGTGCCATGCCACCCCCTCAGAGGTGACCGGGTTTTCAGCCAGCAAACCACTCGGGTTTCGTCGGGTCCACGCCCCTCATGATTCACTTAAGCTTCAACAGCCCTCGGATGGCCTTTTGATGGAGCTCATCCGTAGGCGCCTTGAACTTGCCCTTCCTCTTCTGCCAATCCTCGACACCATGGCAGGCGATACAGGTCCCGGCACGACTGATCCGCTGCATCTCCTCCTTGGTGAAGGGACGGGCCCCTTCGTGGGCAATCTGCTGGATCTGCCGACCGGCCTCATCGACGATTTCTTCCAGCTCGGTGTCGATGGGCAGACCGTTGGCGCGTGGGTCGTAGATGCCCGTGCCGAGTCCCAACGCCTTGCGGCTGTTGTGGCAGTCCGCACAGCTCCGCGACGCCTTGGTGATCGTATGCGGCTGGATCGGTGCATGGCCAATGCCCAACGTGCCATCTACCGTCTTAAAGACCTTGTTGTTCACAATGTTTTTCTTGCCGTCCATCTGGGTAAAGATCACCTGGCACCCCGGAATGAACGGACTCACCTTGCCTTCCGTGTTGATGCCCAGCACCGGCGTCTCCCACCGCAGATACGACCGGGACTCCGCCCAGCTGAAGGCGGTCTTCTCGAGGTTGCCTCTCTTGCTGGCCTTGCTGATATCCGTTGCAGGCTTCGTATTGAGCCAGTCGCCACTCGGCTTGCCGATGTCCTGCTTGGCATGGCAGCCGTAGCATTGCGG
>JBHICF010000254.1:0-3272 GCA_046759485.1 Nitrospiraceae bacterium | reverse complement strand
TGATTACTGCCGAACAGCTCAAGCCCATCGACTGAGCGCGAACCGGACGGCAGTCGCTCGCTTGCGACCGAACGGACCAGCAAGGTGCGTCATGGCTGCACTCGCAGATGACAATATCGTTAAAGTTTCTCTCGGGGATCGAAGTTACGAGATCCGGATCAAGCCGGGCCTCCTGCAATCGGTAGGGACTCATTTACGCGATCTGGGAATGTCCGGCAAGGTCGCGGTCGTCACGAACCCAGCGATCGGTCGCTTGTACAACCCCGTTGTGCATCGATCCTTGAAGACAGCGGGGTATGAAGTCTCCACCGTCGTTCTACCCGAGGGAGAGCGCGCAAAGACCCTCCACTCGATGACGGTCGTGCTGGACAAGCTCGCCAGGACACGGTTCGAACGGGGATCGGTGTTGCTTGCGTTGGGTGGAGGGGTGATCGGAGATATCGCAGGGTTTGCGGCGGCGGTATACGCCCGAGGCATGCACTTCGTTCAGCTTCCCACGACACTGATTGCCCAGGTAGATTCCAGCGTGGGAGGCAAGACGGGTGTCAATCACCCGCTCGGGAAGAATTTGATCGGGTCGTTTTATCAACCTCGCCAGGTCCTCATTGATCCGAACACACTCAGAACTTTGCCAGCCCGAGAATGGACAGCTGGCCTTGCCGAAGTGATCAAGTATGGCGTGATTGCGGACGAGAGCCTGTTTGGCTATCTCGAGCGGTCGATAGGGGCCCTTGTCAAAATGGATGAGGACGCTGTCGTGCATGTCATTCGGCGCTCGTGCCAGATCAAGGCCTCCGTGGTGGCTCAAGATGAACGGGAGTCAGGGCTGCGGCGCATTCTTAATTTCGGCCACACAATCGGGCACGCGTTAGAAGCTCTCGGGAGATATCGTCAGTTCATTCATGGGGAGGCCGTGGCGATTGGAATGGTGCAGGAAGCGGACCTCGCACGCGATCTGGCGCAGTGCTCTGGTGAGGTGGTCGCGCGCTTACGAGCGCTGGTTCATGAGGCAGGTCTGCCGGACACGCTGCCCCGCATGCCGTTTGCGAAGCTATGGGGGGCCATGCAACATGACAAGAAGGTCACTCAAGGGCGAGTATATTGTGTCTTGCCGCAACGGATTGGCCAGGTAGTTGTGGCACCCTTGGAACAGGCCAAAGTCAAACACTGGTTTGAACGATCCCGAACAGAGACCCCGGCTCGCCATCCTGCGCGGGCTTCGAGGCGTAGAAAGCAGCTTAGTAGGCGCAACGCCAGATCCTGAACGAGTGGACGCGGAAGGAGTCACAACTCCACATGGCCTCACGGCTGCCGAAGGCACAACACATGGACCAGGCTTTACGCGAGAAGACACGCGAAGTGGACGTCTTGCATCGAATCAGCGACTCCATCAGTAACACGCTCGATCTGGAGGTGGTGCTCAGACATATCGTGGAGATTGTGGTAGAGGTCACCAAGGCGGATGCCTGCCTACTCTATCTCCTGTCTGACGGCCGGGATGAGTTGGTTCTACGGGCCTCCAAGAACCCGCACCCGAAGCTCATCGGTGGAATCAAGATTGGCCTTGGAGAGGGAATCACAGGATGGGTGGCGCGGGAACGCACGCGCGTGGTGATCCCCAGTAACGCAAGTGATGATTCGCGGTTCAAGTTCTTCCATAACCTGCCGGAGGATCGCTATCAAGCATTCGTGTCCGTGCCAATCATGGCCAAGAATGAGGTTGTGGGCGTGATCAACGTCCAGCATAAGCGGTCCCGGCGGTACCAAACGAATGAGCTCGCGCTCCTGTCGACGATTGCCAATCAAGTGGGTGGGGCTATCGAAAACGCCCGGCTTTATTCAGAGACGGCTCGGAAAGCGATGCAGCTTGAGACCCTCTCTCAAGTCTCCGAAACGGTCGCTTCGGACCGGCTCATCCAGGACATCCTGCAGCTGATCGTGACGATGACGGCTGAGATGATGGACTCGAAAATCTGTTCCATCATGCTGTTGGACCGCGCCACAGAAGAGCTCCGCATCGTGGCCACGCAGAGCCTGAGCGAACAGTACCGCCTGAAACCTAATCTGAGAGTCGGACAGAGCATCAGTGGCCGGGCGGTGCAGGAACGGCGACCGATCATCGTGCCCGATGTCACTCGGGAGAGTGGTTATATGTATCCCGATCTGGCTCGGAAGGAAGGCCTCTGCTCGCTACTGTCTGTGCCGATGATGATCAGGAACAAAGCGGTCGGCGCGATCAATAGCTATACGTCGCTGCCGCATCGCTTCACCACGGACGAGGTCAAGCTCTTGCAAACGATCGCAAACCAAGCGGCCATCGCCATCGAGCATGCAACCCTGCTGGAGAAATCCTTCGAAATGCAGGAAGCCCTCGCCGTTCGCAAGCTTGTCGAACAAGCCAAGGGATATCTGATGCGTTCCAAGAAGCTATCCGAAGAGGAAGCCTTTCGGCTGATTCAACGTCGCAGCATGGACCTTCGCAAGTCTATGCGGGAGATCGCAGAGGCAATCCTACTTGCAGGCGAGATTGAGAACAGAGCCGACCGTCCCCGTGCGTAACGAGCCACTGACTACTTACCTAAAATCATTGATCCCCAACTTGGCGTTTCAGCGAGCCCAATTCTTCCTGTAGGGCCTTGATCTCACGGTCTTGCTCACTCATGCGCTCTTTGAGGGACTCAACCTCTGTGGAATCCGAGGGGCTGGTGGTGGAAGGATCTTCGGAAGGGCTCGCCGTCGAAGCGGGCTGGGGCTCTTCATGTCCTGTGCCTGCATCTTCGGACTGGGACACCGGCGGCGGTGGCGCGTTCTCCCACTCCCGGGGCAGCTTGGCCAACAGCTGATAGTCGATGATCAACGTGGTCAAATGGGGCTTTCCCACCAGGCCAGACTCGGCCGTGACATCGACGCGGGTCACACCTTCGGGGTAGAAAAGCACCTTCCGATCAATCAGTCCCGTGCGGTCGGGATAATTCCGATCGATCTTGGAGCCCGCCGTGCCCCGGTACGCCGGGACACGATACTGCGTCAGGGTCAGGTAAAGGCCTGCCCGCATCGCATAAATGGCTCCGCCCGTGGTCTCGCGTCCCGCGTCACCCTGGTGAATCACACGGAAGCGCACGACTTGTTTGGGAGTGGCACGTGCCAGGGCTTCAACGATCAGAGGGGCAAGAAACTGTGAGTCATCCTGAGAAAAGGCCACCTCGTGCTTGGGCTGCCCGGGCATCAAGCTTTGGAAGAGCCGAGGATCCTTCTGCACCCGGACTCCATCG
>JBHICF010000253.1:0-3295 GCA_046759485.1 Nitrospiraceae bacterium | reverse complement strand
TGGTCTTTTCAAGCATGAAACGCAATAGTGGTAATTACGGTGTGCATAAGTATTGATAGGAAAGGGCCGCGCTGAAATCGCCGCCACCGGAGAGCCGGCTCGAGAGTTCGTTTCATGCGAAGCTGCGGGTGGCGCCGACCTTGTGCCGATCCCTTCCCGGATCTTCAACTTGAAGGGTGTGTGAGGCCAGAGCGAACGTTGCCGGAGCGACGGGGCCACGCCCGGCGTCTGCAGAAGGAAAGCCGGTACTGACCGACGCACCGTGGTCGTCAGACCGCGGCGGAGAGAATACCGGAAGGCTTCCACCGCAGACCGCCTTGGATGGGGTGTCGCGAGAGGCGCGTGAGCGGGTGGCCTTCACACACCCTGCCACTAGCTGAGGAGCTAGCACCATGCGCTGCCGCGGGTGGCGCCGACCTGGGAGCCCGGCCGCCCGCAGCGGGGTCCCTACACCGGGCGGGGTGCGAGGACGGACGGGCTGGTGGGCGACAGGACCCGCGGCAGCATGGCCCTAGTTCGTCACCGCACCTTCAGCGGCGGAAGAGACATGGCGAGCGTACTTGGCCATGACGCCCGTGCTGTAACGGGGTGCAGGGGGGGTCCATTGCCGGAGACGAGCGTTGAGATCGGCCTGCGTGATGTCCACGTCCAGACGGCGCTTTGCAACATCGAACACGATCGTGTCGCCGTTACGGAGCGCGGCGATGGGCCCTCCTTTGGCCGCTTCGGGCGCAACATGGCCGGCCATCAGTCCATGGGTGGCACCGGAAAAACGCCCATCAGTGAGCAACGCAACTGACTCCCCGAGTCCGGCCCCGACAATTGCGCCGGTGACGCCCAACATCTCACGCATGCCCGGTCCTCCCTGCGGTCCTTCATAACGAATCACAACCACATCTCCCGCCTTGATCGTGTGTTCCTGAACCGCCGCAAATGCGTCCTCCTCGCGGTCGAACACTTTCGCGGGTCCTCGATGAGACATCCGTTCGTGGCCGGCGACCTTCACGACACACCCCTCTGGCGCGAGGTTTCCTTTCAGGACCACTAACCCGCCTGTGGACTTGAGTGGCTTCGCGAGTGGCCTCAACACTTGCTGGTCCGGTGTTTCTGTGGCTTGGCGAGCTTCGTCACCAATCGTCCTGCCGGTTACCGTCATTTGGTCCGCGTGCAAGAGGCCGGCGTCTAACAGACGCTTGGCGACCAAAGTCGTTCCCCCTGCGGTAAAGAGGTCGGCGGCCATGAACCGGCCACCAGGTTTGAGATCAGCCAACAGGGGCACGCGTCGGTTGATCTCGTCGAAATCGTCGATGCTCAGGTGCACACCGGATTCTCGTGCCACGGCCAGCAGGTGTAGCACCGCGTTCGTGGAGCCTCCGGTTGTGGCCACAGCGGCGATGGCGTTCTCGAGCGCCTTGCGAGTGATGATCTGCCGTGGACGGAGGTCCTTGCGTAAGAGATCCATCACTAGCTGGCCACAATGAGCTGTCACTTCATCTTTCCGAGGGTCCATGGCTGGGACACCGTTATAGCCCATGGGGGAGATGCCCAGAAATTCGAAGGCGATCGCCATCGTGTTGGCCGTAAACTGCCCGCCGCAGGCGCCGGGGCCCGGGCAAGCGTGGTTTTCGAGGTCCCGTAGGGCTGCCTCGGATATCTTCCCAGCCGTGTGGGCTCCCACTGCCTCAAAGACATCCTGGATCGTCACATCGTGTCCCTGGAACTGTCCTGGCAGGATGGAACCACCGTAGAGCATGAGGGAGGGCAGATTCAGCCGCGCCAAGGCCATGACGGTACCCGGGATGGTTTTGTCGCACCCCGAAAGCGCCACGACCGCATCGAACAGGTGTCCCCGAGCGACCAGTTCGATGGAATCGGCGATGACCTCACGGCTGATGAGCGAGGCTTTCATGCCTTCAGTCCCCATCGCAATCCCATCGGACACCGCGATGGTATTGTACTCAATAGGTGTCCCTCCGGCGGCGCGGATGCCAGCTTTAACTCTTTCGGAGAGTCGTCGGAGATGATAGTTGCACGGCATGATCTCAATCCAAGTGTTCGCCACACCGACTAAGGGACGTGACAGGTCATCGTCCGTGAAGCCGACGGCTTTCAGCATTGCCCGGGCTGGTGCTCGGCCGGGGCCATCGAGGAGCTGACGGCTATTGCGCTTGGTCGTCTTCACAGACATGGTGCCTCCCTGTAATTTCGGCGAATAGGAGTTGCCAGATGCAGGCGTTCACCGTATTGCGCGCTGACCGGTGACGGTCCCTGGGTTGTGGACCAAACAGAGGCCGTTCGATCCCATAGGACTGCAGTGCTGGAACTTTGGCATAGAAGATGGAGAGGGGTCAATCTGTGGGAAGGGTTCCCCGCATCACTCCGGGCGATCGTGGGGAATGTGAAGCAGCCGGAGCAGGTGAGCTTGCCAACGTGCCGCATGAACTCGAGTCACGAAGGCAACGCCGCACGATGGCGTGGGAGGGGTGAATCTGAGTTGCTTCCCTGGGTCAGTTCTCGATCGTGCCCGTCGGTCTTCTAGCGTGTTGGCTCAGTGGTCGCTGATGCCTGAGGCATTGACTCTGCCTGTGATGTCGCCTTCTCCTGATCTCAATCTTCCGTATCTTTTTCCTTCTCCTCGTCCTCCTCTTCGTCTTCCAGCATCGCAACACCAGTGGCGGCGTCTACCTCGACTTCAACTTCCTTCCCATCTTCACCGACCACGGTGATCTCAAAGATCGTCTTGCCGTGTTCATTCTCCAGTTCGGCCTCGGTCACCTTCCCGGGTACTTTTTCAGTTGCCGCCTTGATGGCTTCCTGCATCGTGATCTCAGGTGGGGCGACCGTGCCGGGCTCCTGCTCGCCTGCTTTCTCACTCCAGGCAGGTAGGTTCAGTGCGAGCGTGATCCCTAGGAGCAAAGTGAAGATGCTCAATCCCAATCCGACGTTCTTCATACGCGTACCTCCAGTCTGTTCAGGGGCCATCACCGCACCCTGATGAGCTCTGCGTCATGTCTGTACTCCGGGTCCCTTAGAGCGTTCTCCTGTCTGTTATGGGACGACAGGTCCATAGGTCTCCTTCTCATCTTACCACTGTTCGCATGCCGCGGGAGGTGTCCACCTCCCGAAAGCAGACCTGTGCACCTGGAGGGGGTTCAAACATCTGGCTGGTCAAGGACCCAGTAATCCATTTTCCGCTTTTAAGGCATTGAAAATAAACTGGACTGCGACGGCCGCGAGTAGAAGTCCCATCAGTCGCGTGATAATTTTCTCCACAATGGGGCTGAGCCAACGCGTG
>JBHICF010000252.1:0-3302 GCA_046759485.1 Nitrospiraceae bacterium | reverse complement strand
GAAGAGCGCAACCTATTAAGATCGGACTCAAGAGGAAAGTCCATCGCCTCAAACCAGGCGATACCATCGACTTCAAACTTTAAGGAATGTCCCCCCGTCTCACTGGATACCCAGACTGTAGAGCAACCCGAGTCCCACGACATAGGTCCCAATGATCAGGAGATTCTCGAGTCGCAATGGAGAGGTGCGCCGCTGCCCGCGCGCGAGGATGGCGACGATGGCCAATATGAGGCAGGTCACCGCGAGCAAGACCGACAGGAGGTGGTCCCGAGAGACAAAGGCAAGGACGGGACCCCGAGTGTAGGCAAGGTCCATCAAAAGAAGCACGAGCATATTAAAAATCACACTGCCAAATAGGTTTCCCACCGCGAGATCGAAAGCCCCCATGCGAACCGCCGCGATCGTCGTACCCAATTCGGGCAACGTCGTGGCGAGACCGACCAATAGTGTTCCCACGAATGTCGCGCTGATCCCTGTTTCGAGAGAGACCCCTTCGGCCGCAAGGACGAGCAGGGGGGTGAGCACGACCAGTCCAATGGTCCCAAGAGTAAAACCAATCCCTGCCCCCTGCAGTCGAGTCCGATCCGGACCAGCCGCGTGGGCGGACTCAGACTGACGCGACGGGATCTCCGCCGAACGGTACTGAAGCCTCATCGCTCCCAGGTAGACAGCAGCGATAATAATCGTCTCGAATCCCACGTGGCCGATCCGGATCCGTCCGGGGACGAGGATCCCAATCCCCGCCATGACCATGAGCAAGACCCCAAGAAGTCCGAAAAGCGCGTGCTCCTTTGACACTTGATCCAGGACCCGTCGGCGGGCGAAGACGAGGTCCAGGACAGCAAGAATCATCATGTTGGCCAGGTTGGCGCCGAAAATGTCCCCCACGCCGATATCCGGCGCGTCGAACAGGGCGGCGTTAACATCGGTGAGGACTTCAGGAAGCGAAGTGCTGGCAGCGAGCAGCACCGACCCGATCCAGACCCCACCGAGTCCCGTCTCGTCTGCGATCGTGTCAGCGTGGCGCGACAGACGCCAAGCGACCAGAAAGATCAGGGCACTCACTGACACCAGGACCGCGAGTGGTATCAAGGGCCCATGGCCCGTGAGGAGCCCCTGCATGAGTGCCTTCACACGCGGTCTCTCATCCTGCGGGTGGCGGCAAATCGACGGACCGGCCAGCCGTGTGAGGGTCTATTCATCAGATCTTGCACTCTTCGGGATCGCACTTGGCGGCGTGGTCGTAGTGATGGGCCTCTTCCTCAACCCCTAGCTCGAGTACCTGAACTGATCTGCTCCCATAGCGATAGATGGTGATGCCCTTCAGGCCCAGCTCCCAGGACCGCCAGTAGGCCCGGGCCACGTCCTGAGGGGTCGCTTCCTGGGGGAGGTTGATCGTTTTGGAGACGGAGTTGTCAACATGCCGCTGGAAAGCCGCTTGAATCTGCAGATGTCGCTCTGGCGAGATCTCGAGAGCCGTCACGAACAGGCGCTTGAGCTCCGCCGGTGCGCCCTTGACGTCTTTGAGCCGACCCTTGTCCAGGACTTCCTCCACGAGTTTCTCGCCGTCCAACCCGTGGCGCTCTGTGTAGTCCAAGAAGAGGGGATTGATCTCGTAGATCGTTTGCCCACCGAGCACATGCCTCCGCCTGTACGCCAATGCAAACAAGGGCTCGATACCAGCGCTCGTGCCGGCGATAAGGCTGAGTGTCCCCGTGGGCGCGATGGCCGTTTGGGTCGCGTTGCGGACTCTTGGACTGAGTGCTCCACGGTCACTTCCCCTCCCATTTGGAAAGATGCCACGCTCTCTCGCAAGTTCGCGCGACGCCTTGAGGGCTTGCTTCGCGATGACGTGCATTAACTGCTCTGCTCGCTGGACCGCTTTGTCAGAATCATAAGAGATACCAAGCCTGATGAGCATTTCGGCGAAGCCCATCACTCCAACGCCGATCTTGCGGTTCCCGCGCGTCATGCGCGCAATGTCGGGGGTGGGGTATCGATTGACCTCGACCACGTCATCGAGAAAGCGCACAGCCTTTCGAACAGTGGCGCGAAGTTTTTCCCAATCAACGAGCGGGCGGCCGTCCCGCTCTCTCACCACGTGTGCCAGGTTGATGGAGCCGAGGTTGCATGATTCGTAGGGGAGAAGCGGAACCTCGCCACAGGGGTTGGTTGTCTCGATCGGGCCGAGGTGCGGCGTAGGGTTGGCGCGGTTGATCGTATCTAAGAAGAGCAAACCAGGGTCGCCCGTGCGCCAGGCCGCCTCAACGATGGTATGGAAGACCTGTTTCGCCCGGAGTTTGCAAGCGGACTTGCCCGTGCGCGGGTGAATGAGGTCGTATCGGTGGTCGCGACGGATGGCCTCCATGAATGCATCGGGCACGCCTATGGAGATGTTGAAGTTCCTCAACGTCCCTTCATCCAGCTTGGCGTTGATGAAGTCTAGGATATCGGGGTGATCAACGCGCAGGACACCCATATTGGCACCCCTCCGTTTTCCCCCCTGCTTGATGTGCTCGGTAGCGCTGTCGAAGATCTTCATGAACGAGACAGGCCCCGAGGCCTCGCCCCCCGTGGACGCCAAGACGTCTCCTTGGGGCCGCAGCCTGGAGAACGAGAGGCCGGTGCCCCCACCGCTGCGCTGGACCAGGGCCATCTGTTTGACGCTTTCAAAGATACCTTCCATAGTGTCTTCGACCGGCAAAACAAAACAGGCGCTTAATTGGCCGAGGGGCGTGCCGGCATTCATCAGCGTGGGGCTATTGGGCAGGAAATCCAATGACATGAGCAACGTGGAGAACTGCTCCTTCCAATAAGCGGCCTGTTGTGCGTTGCCCAACAGTGATTCGGAATACGCGATGGCCTGGGCAACGCGCTCGAAGAGCTGTTCCGGGGTCTCAATAATTCGGCTCTCTGCGTCGCGCCTCAGATAACGCGCTTCGAGGACGCGACGTGCGTTATCGGAAAGCTGCAGCGGCATGCTGCATGGCCTCACTGAAGGCTTTAAGGATACTATATTGGAACCCCTCTTGCCCAAGTGTAGTCAGTCTCCCGGAATCGCATGCGAACGGACGACGTCCCTTGCGTAACGACATAGCGGAGATGGGCGGAGCAAATGGAATATGCGCCAGTGTATCCCGCTGCCGCTAGGCAGAGGGCGGCATTTCCCGACTCAGGAGGTGGTCGTGGACACCCCGTACTCGGCCTTCATGGATCTCCGTCCACAAGTACGCAAACGCTCATGATATCTCAGAATGCCACGATCTCTGGTGTCTCAACCAGATCCTTAATCATGATTACCA
>JBHICF010000251.1:0-3345 GCA_046759485.1 Nitrospiraceae bacterium | reverse complement strand
CTGGTGCAGAACATCTCGAAAATATTGAAGAAGTTAACGGGGTCGAATGGTCACCTGGCACAACATTTGCAACCACGTTCTTCGGGCGAGACCGCCCCACTAAGACGCCTATGAACCGGACTCCGCACTCCACACCCCTCTGGGGGCACCACGGATGAACGCAAAAACCATCTGGGTCGCACTCGCTCTATCCACGACATCCCTCGGTTGTCAGGCTGCACCCAACACCATCGTTCCAGATGAGTTACTCGGCGTATGGACAACCTCGGCCCCAAAGTATGCGGACCGCTTCTTCGAGATCACGGCAGGCGCCATCATCTTCGACACAGGGAAACCCTCCCCCGATATCCACCCTATCGCGAACATCGAAACAGTCCATGACCTTAGACCGACCCTCTATACCATTTCCTACCTCTCCGAAGAAGGACAAGAACACAAGTTTTCCTTCTACTATGATCCAGCCCATGGGGGCGTGATTCGGTTCAAGAATCAACAACACATCTCCTGGATGAAAGGGAGGGGGTAACTCATGAGGCAGTACAAGAGAAGACGGGTTCTCGTAGACACGTTTCAATATCGACTCCTAGGTGTCAATCTTCTCTACTTTCTTACCGTTCTCCTGGTCTTTGCCGCCACCCTCTTTGTTCCTCTAATGGTGCAGTTGGACAGCGGCACTCTCGACTGGCGCCAGAGGCAACAAGTGGCAACTGAATTCCTCTCGCTCCATACACGGGTGTGGCCATCGCTCCTAGTGACGTTTGTGCTCCTCACCATCCACTCGGTTTTTGTCTCGCATAGAATTGCGGGACCACTCTACCAATTTCGGACCCTCTTCAAACTGATCGCTCAGGGGAACCTCTCTGTGCGCGCAACCATTCGGAAGCGCGACTATCTGAGGAAAGATGCCGAAAGCATCAACGAAATGATCGCAGCCTTGGAGACGAGGATCACCGGCATTGAAGAGCAGTACGAGGAAGCGCATGGGGCGTTGACTAAACTCAGGAGAGCCATCGACAGCAGCTCTGTGGGAGGCAGCGACGAGCAGATCAAGAACCTTGAGCTCCAGATGGAGCGCTTAAAAGTATGCGTGAATCAATTCAGAACTGCTGGGGAGAGACTCGTGGGAGATAATTCCGCTGCTACCAAAGGAGGAAGTGTGTCGCAAGCCCTGGGCACCCAGTAGAGACACATACACGATCTGTCACAGCCATGCTGCGAGCCTCCTTGCCTCTGCCGAAGGCACCTCTAACCTCTGCTTCCGCTGCGGAGAGGCGAAAAGAGTGTCGTCGTGGATTCACGCTCATCGAGTTAGTCATTGTCCTGGCGATGCTCGGAACACTTGCCGGCATCGGCTTACCCACATACGCAAATTACCTCGAAAAGGCAAAAATCGCCAGGGCCATGGCAGACGTTGGTGCGATAAGCACAGACCTCAGGCTCTACATGCTCTCCAGCGGAGAGCTGCCTGACTCACTTGCCCAGGTGGGACGGGGAACTTTTCTGGATCCGTGGCAAAACCCTTACGAATACTTGAAAATCGCCTGTGCGGAGATCAAGCAGACCAAGAAGAAGAAGAAGTGCACGGATACAGCGGCTAAAGGGATGCGGAAGGACAAGTTTCTGAAGCCTCTGAACTTCGACTACGACCTGTACAGCAGAGGCAAAGATGGGGCCACGGTGCCACCTCTCAACGCCGGGCCGAGCCGGGATGACATCGTTCGCGCCAATAATGGAGCGTATATCGGTCTGGCGTCGGCGTTCTAATTCGGCCGCAGATCATGAAGCTTGACGCGACATTCCTCCGCAGCAAGGTGGCCCGCCGAATGTTCGGGCTGTTCGTCTTGTGTGCCCTCCTTCCACTCACTGCCCTTGCAATCATCTCCTTCACTCACGTGACGACCCAGCTCAACGAACAGAGCCAGAAGCGACGTCACCAGGCGAGCAAGGCTGTGGGGATGGCTATTTACGAACGGCTGTTGTTCCTTGAGGCCGAGATGAAGATGGTCGCCTCCAACCTTCATGCGGGCACCGCGGGTACCATCAAGACGCCCTCCGAGGGATTCGGTGAAGACCTCACAGGGCGGTTCAACGCTCTTGCGCTCGTTACCGATGCCGGCACCTATCGGCCTCTCTTTGGCCGTATTCAGAATCCGCCAGAACTAACCGCCCCTGAGAAGCAACACATCGGCTCCGGCAAGACCGTCATATCCAGCCAGCACCGTCCCGATCCCGCGGCGCGCATATTTATGAGTAGGCCGCTTGATCCGGGGCGCCCCGGCGAGGAAATCCTGGTTGGAGAAATTAACCACGGGTACCTCTGGGGTATAGCCGACAAGACCACATTGCCCCCCCTGACCGAGCTGTGTGTGTTGGATCACTCGAACAATGTGCTCATCTGCTCGCTGTCGGGGCCGGTGTCATTCCCCGACCATGTCGCGCTCACAAAGACCGGCTCCGCCTCGGGCCAATTCGAGTGGAGGCATGGAGAGAAAGAGTATCTGGCCAGCTCCTGGGCTATTCCCCTCAAGTTCACATTTTTTGTTCCTGCGTGGACGGTGGTACTCGGTGAATCAAAAACCGAAGTGCTTGCCCCCATGGCAAATTTCAAGAAGACTTTCCCCCTGGTCATCCTCATGTCCCTCTGGGTGGTTCTACTGTTGAGCATGAGCCAGATCCGACGGAGCCTGGTTCCCCTCGAAAAGCTCCAGGACGGGACCCGGCGTATCGCCAGGAGAGACTTCGCCACCCGCGTCACGGTCGACAGCCGCGACGAGTTTGAGGAGCTCGCCGCATCGTTTAATACCATGGCCAGCCAATTGGGGAGACAGTTTCACACCCTGGCTACGATGGCCGAGATCGACCGGGCCATCCTCTCAGTGCTGGATACCGAGAAAATCGTCGACACGGTGCTCACCAGGATGCGCGATTTGTTCCCCTGCGACGCTGTCAGCGTGACCCTCCGTGATTCCGTCGTGACGGATAATGCGTACACGTATCTCCGGGACAGCAAGTCCAAGGCTGAAACCCTGGTGGAGGCTGTCGAACTCACTCTCGAAGACATCCAAACACTACACAAGAATCCAGACGGCCTACTCGTGGGGGATCGGGATGCCCCCCACGCTCTTACGCCCCTCGCCAGGCGTGGGATCAAATCATTCTTCGTGCTGCCCATTTTCCTCGGTCAGCAGTTGTCGGGAATCGTCACCCTGGGATACCTCGACCTGCCCTCGCACAGCCAGGAAGACCTCGTCCAGGCGCGTCAATTGGCCGACCAGATAGCGGTGGCCTTATCAAATGCCCGTGACGTCGCCGAGCGCAAGCGAGCCGAGGAGTCGCTCCAGGAGA
>JBHICF010000250.1:0-3351 GCA_046759485.1 Nitrospiraceae bacterium | reverse complement strand
CCGCCAAACTGTCGAGAGGGGTCAAGAGGTAAAAACGCGAAGGCGGCGTCCCGGTACATCCCCACAGGACCGTCATGGAAACAACTATGAGGACGGCCAGCAGTCGATGCGGACCGATCATCGTGTCCCTCCGCGCTTACCCACAAACAGTGCATCGGGATGCCGTTCAAGATAGTTAGCCAGGAACCGGACGGAACGTGCCGCCGAAGCTAGCTCAGCCAGCGTGGTGGACACTTCATAGCGCAATGTTGATTCTTCCTCGAGAGCACGTTCGACCGTCGTCAGTGTCGAGACTGATTGCGCCAGAGTGGCCTCTAAGTTCTTCGCTATTCGTCCAGGGGCTCCTTCCTCCATTGCAAGCGTCACCTCCGCTTGCTTGAAGGCGCCCTCCGCGGCTTTTGATGTGGACTCGAGGCTACGAGCCAATCGCCCAGGGGCGCCCTTCTCCATCGCAAGCGTCACCTCCGCTTGCTTGAAAGCGCCACTGGCTGCCTTCAATGCTTCATTGGCATTTTGCTCGAGCGAGGGGAATTCAGTCTCCATGTCCTTCGTCAGCCTCCGGAGATTTGCCATGGTCTCGTTGAGCGAGCCAATGGACCCCTTCAACTCCGGTGACCTCACGAGTTGATCGAATCCCTGCACCGCGAGCAGTGCGCTGTTGGCTAGATCTTCCAGGGGAATCTTCTCCAGCGACTGAGACAATTTTTGCAAGCCTGAGGGCATGGTTGGAAACTCCGGGACCTCGTTCGGCAAGCCGGTCAACCGAACCGGAGCGTCGGGGTAGAAATCAAGCTCTACAAAGAGCTGCCCCGTAACTAAGCTCTGCAGCTGGAGTTGGGCCCGCAGCCCGCGCTTGACCAAGGCATCAGAGATAGGCCGTTCGGCGGGAATCTCTGGATGAAGCAGCCGATCGAACCAGCCCCCTACCATTTTCATGATGCCCCGTTTTTCACCGATCGCCACGATCCTCTCCGGTTCGATTTCTATGTAGACCGGGGTCCGAATGGTAGCTTCCCCGGTGTTGAGCACTACCTTGATATCTGTGACCTCTCCAATCTTGACACCCCTGAAGCTCACGGGTGCTCCGACATTCAAGCCTTTCACCGAGCTATCGAAGTACATCACCCAGGGAATCTTGAGCGCGAAGAACTGGCCGCCCCCGAAGATCAGTACACCAGCGACCACCAGCGCGACAGCACCGACGACGAAGCCACCGATCATTGCCGGATTCGCTTGCTTACTCATAGGTCACCTCATGGTGTTTCAGTGTTGCCTGCTCTAATTCAGCGCCGTGGGACACCTTTCATCTCATGCCGCTTCCGTACCCTCTTCACCTCGATTGAGAAACTTCCGAACGGTCGCATTCGGTGACTCAGTTCGAAGGACCTTGGGATTGCCTGTGGCGATCATCGTCTTGGTCTCCGCATCGAGGAAGACCGAGTCGTCAGCGATGGCAAAGATGCTCGCAAGCTCATGCGTGACGACGACCACCGTGGCGCCAAGGCTATCACGTAGCTCGAGAATCAAGTTATCCAGCAGTCGCGAGCTGATAGGGTCCAGACCCGCCGACGGCTCATCGAAAAACAGGATTTCTGGATCCAGCGCCATGGCTCTCGCCAAGCCGGCACGCTTCTGCATACCGCCGCTGATTTCGTTGGGATAGTAGTCCTCAAAGCCGGTCAGGCCCACCAACGCGAGCTTCAGCGCTGCGACCTCGCGCATCTCGCTGGGACCCAAGTCCGTGTATTCTCCGAGTGAGAGCTCAATGTTTTCTGCCAAGGTCATCGAACTCCACAGCGCACCGCTCTGGAACAGGACCCCGAACCGCCGCTTCATGCGTTCTCGTTCCGAAGAACTGGCTCCCCAAAAGCTTTCTCCATGAAACAGCACATCACCCTTCGCCGGGCTGTTAAGTCCCACCATGTGCCGCAGCAGCGTGCTTTTGCCGGACCCACTGCCTCCCATGATGATAAAGACGTCTCCACGCTTCACGGTAAAATCGAGGTCTCGCTGTATCAAGAAACTCCCATAGGCCATGGTCAGGTTCTGGACTGTGATGTGCGCTTCTGCATTCGTCATCGCGTGTGGCCTCACTTCTGCACTAAATACCAAGGACGCTATACACGACCGTCAAGAGGGAATCAGCGACAATGATGAACACAATCCCTGTCACCACCGCTGAAGTCGCCGCCAGGCCAACCGCAGCCGAGCTGCTTCCACTCTGCATGCCACGGAGGCAGCCAGCAATAGCCACGAGGACGCCGAACACGGCACTCTTGAAGAGTCCCACTGCGAAGTCCGTCACCGTCACCCCATTCCGGGTTTGCACGATGTACTCCTCCACTCCTAGATCAAGCATCCCCACGCCCACCAGGCCCCCTCCGAGGATCCCAAGCACGTTGGCATACACAGCCAGGAGCGGCATCATGAGCATGAGCGCGAGCATCCGCGGCAACACCAGGAACTCCATTGGTGAGATGCCCAAGCTCGTCAATGCGTCGATCTCTTGATTCACCCGCATGGTCCCCAGTTGGGCGGCAAATGCTGCACCAGTACGACCGGCCATGATAATGGCGGTCATCATCGCGCCCATCTCGCGGGCCATCCCCACAGCGACAAGGTTCGCGACGAAAATCTCGGCGCCAAACTGCTCCAGCTGGAGTGCTCCGACGAATGCCAGAATCAAGCCCACCAGGACGCTGATGAGCGTCACGATGGGGAGGGCCTGCGCTCCACACTCCTGAATCGTAAGGACCAGATCCACCCGGCGAAATCGCGCTTTCCCTTGCAGCAGCTTGATGAACACCAGAAATGCCTCGCCGATAAACCCGAGCATTTCCGGTGCCGAGCGCGCGAACCCGATCGACATGCATCCGATCCGTTCGAGAAACGGATCATGCTTCTTGTGCTTTCGTGCTCCCTGCCGCTCGGGAACCGCTGCGGCCAAATCCAGCAGCCGCCTGACCCCATCCGGAAGCCCCGCCCGGTCAATTTCGACCTTGTGTTGTCCACTCTCGTCAATGACCTTTTTCAGGAACGTTAAGAGTCCGGAATCCCAGGCGCTCACTTCCTTCATGTCAAAGGCGATGCGCCGGAGCTGGGGGGCCGTTTGCACCTGCTTTTGAACTTCGCCGACCGATGGGAGCCCATCCTGCATTTTCCAACTGCCGCGGAGCCTGATCAGCAGTGTATCGTCAGCGAGACGACTAAAGGTCATCTCGCACCGTGCGGGTCTGACTTGAGTCGCGGTTGCCACAGTCCTTCCCTTAGTTCTTCAAGCAGGTCTATTCGTCAGCAGAGCCTCGATCGAGACAGGCGGTCTTGCTACCGACAGCTATTTTCTTAAGGTCT
>JBHICF010000249.1:0-3353 GCA_046759485.1 Nitrospiraceae bacterium | reverse complement strand
GGGTACCCGAGACAAAAATCCAGCGGCCGGTTGACTTTGGAGCGTCCGGTGGCTATCTCAGCACAACAGAGGTCGTTTGAGTGAAGAAAAATAAAGAAAACAATAGTGATATCAATGAGTTAGGAGACGACGACTCGGGTGACTCCGGCCAGCTCCCCGTCGAGACTGGAGAGCGAGCCGAGGGAGATGACTCTGAGCCGGTCCTCACAGAGAACACCGAGGATGCGGCGGCTCTGCAGGACCGATATCTTCGATTAGCAGCCGAGTTCGAGAACTATAAACGCCTCGCTCGGAAAGATCAGCGTGATTTCACGCGCTTCGCGAACGAGAATATTCTCAAGGAACTGCTCCCCGTCCTCGATAATCTTGAGCGAGCGATCCAACACGGGAAGGCCAGTCAGAGAGGTGATGGGCTGACTGAGGGTGTTGAACTCACGCTGAAGCAGCTCTTGGAAACGCTGACGAAATTTGGAGTCCGGCAGATCGCGAGCGTTGGTCAACCATTCGACCCCTCCTATCACCAAGCGGTCGGTCGCGTGGAATCCACGACAGTTCCCGGCAATTCCGTGGTTGAGGAATACGAAAAGGGCTATCTTTTGCATGACCGGGTCATCCGACCCGCGATGGTGGTCGTCGCGGTGTCGGCAGGAGGAAGCTCGGAAGAGGCTTCGGCCAGCTCCAGCGAAGCACCGGTTGATGCTCAGACGTCGTAATTTATTCAGGAAGGAGAGAGCACATGGGTAAGGTCATTGGCATCGATTTAGGTACGACGAACTCCTGCGTCTCGATCATGAGTGGCGGCGATCCCGTCGTGATCGCCAACGCCGAAGGAAGCCGGACCACCCCGTCGGTTGTCGCCATCACTGACAAGGGTGAGCGGCTGGTCGGCCAGATTGCCAAACGCCAGGCGATCACCAATCCGGAACATACTATCTTCTCCATTAAGCGGCTGATTGGACGCAAATTCAACAGCGCCCAGGTGCAAGACGCCCAGAAGCGGTTGCCCTACAAGGTCATTGAAGGCAGCAATGGGGATGCCCATGTTGAACTGCGCGGCAAAGGTTACAGCGCTCCAGAGGTCTCCGCGATGGTCCTTCAGAAGATGAAGCAGACGGCTGAAGATTACCTGGGCGAGAAGGTCACGGAAGCGGTTATCACCGTGCCGGCGTACTTCGATGACAGCCAGCGGCAGGCCACCAAGGACGCCGGGCAGATTGCCGGACTCAACGTGCTGCGCATCATCAACGAACCCACGGCAGCATCGCTCGCCTACGGCCTAGACAAAAAGAAAGACGAGCGCATCGCGGTCTACGACCTTGGTGGCGGGACTTTCGACATCTCGATCCTGGAAATCGGCGATGGCGTCTTTGAAGTGAAGTCCACGAATGGTGATACCTACCTCGGTGGAGACGACTTTGACCTCCGCGTCATGGATTGGCTGGTCGAAGAGTTTAAGAAAGACCAGGGTATCGACCTCAGGAAGGATCGAATGGCGCTTCAACGACTCAAGGAGGCCGCGGAGCGGGCCAAGATCGAGCTATCGTCTTCTCAGGAAAGCGAGATTAACCTGCCGTTCATCACGGCCGACCAGAGCGGGCCTAAGCATCTGGTGTTGAAGCTGACCCGCGCGAAGCTCGAGCAATTAGTCGATGACCTCATCCAACGGACCGTCGGGCCGTGCAAGAAAGCGCTCGCTGATGCAGGCGTGACCGCACGGGACATTCAAGAGATCGTGCTCGTCGGCGGCATGACCCGGATGCCCAAAGTCATTCAGACGGTGCGCGACTTTTTCGGCAAGGAACCCCATAAGGGCGTGAACCCTGATGAGGTTGTGGCCATTGGCGCCGGGATTCAAGCCGGTGTGCTCAAGGGTGATGTGAAGGACGTCCTGCTCCTCGACGTCACGCCGCTGACCCTGGGGATCGAGACCCTGGGCGGCATTTTCACCCATTTGATTGATCGCAACACGACCATTCCCACGAAAAAGAGCCAGATCTTCTCCACTGCGGCGGACAATCAAAGCGCGGTGACCATCAGGGTGTTCCAGGGTGAGCGTGAGATGGCTAATGACAACAAACTGCTCGGCCAGTTTGATCTGGTGGGAATCCCTTCGGCTCCGCGTGGGATGCCGCAGATTGAGGTCACGTTCGACATTGACGCGAACGGCATCGTGCACGTCTCCGCGAAGGACCTCGGCACGCAAAAAGAACAGTCGATCAAGATCACGGCCTCCAGCGGGCTCAGCAAGGATGAGATCGACCGCATGGTCAAGGAGGCACAGTCCCATACCGAGGAGGACAAGAAACGTCGGCAATTGGCAGAAGCTCGCAATCAAGCCGACAATTTGATATATAACACAGAGAAGAACCTGACCGAGCACGGCGAAAAAATTACCGAAGACGACAAGACCAAGATCAAAGACGCAATCGCCTCGGTGCGGAAAGCCATGGAAGGGGACGAGCCGTCGGCGATCGAGTCTGCAGTGCAGAACCTCACCACAGCTTCCCATAAGCTTGCTGAGGAGATGTACAAGAAAGCCTCAGACAGTGGCGCCGGCCCAACGCCCGGTGAGCCGGGGAACGGCGATACTTCGGCGAAGGGTGATGAGAAAGTCGTCGATGCGGAGTTCGAGGAAGTCGATAAAGACAAGAAGTAATTGCTGCGTGCTCAGACGCCGGGGTTAGCGCACGTGCCCCGGGCGTGACATCCACAACTCACAACATGGCAAACGTGGCGAAACGCGACTACTACGAAACGCTCGGAGTTGACCGCAATGTGTCGGACGACGAGCTGAAAAAAGCCTTCCGGAAACTTGCCCGCCAATACCATCCTGATCTCCAAACCGGAGACCCACAGAAGAAAGCCGCTGAAGAGAAGTTCAAGGAGGTCGCCCAAGCCTACGAGGTCCTGAGTGACACGGAGCGGCGGAAGCGCTACGACATGTTCGGCCACGCGGGCGAACAGCAGGGCTTCGGGGGTTTTGATGGCTTCGACTTCGGACGCGGCGGCGGGTTCGGCGACATTTTCAACGACATCTTTGAGGACTTTTTCGGAGGAACGGGACGTGGCCGGTCACGAGCTGAACGCGGATCCGATCTCCTCTACAACCTTGAGCTCTCCTTCGAAGAATCCGTCTACGGCAAAGAGGCAAAACTCAAAATTCCGCGCTGGGAACGCTGTGACGACTGCCAGGGCACGGGCGCGCGATCGAGCTCCGGCGTCAAGACCTGCCCGAGCTGCAAAGGGGCCGGACAGCTTCGTTTTCAACAGGGATTCTTTAGCGTCAGCCGCCCGTGCAGTCACTGCGAAGGCAGCGGCCAGATCATCTCCGACCCATGCGGCACATGCCGGGG
>JBHICF010000248.1:0-3355 GCA_046759485.1 Nitrospiraceae bacterium | reverse complement strand
GTCAGGGTAGGGTCAGAGCCAGGAAACTTTTCAAACGCAAATCGAGGCATCTTGAGCACCACATAATCAATGGCAGGCTCAAACGACGCCTTGGTCACTTGGGTGATGTCATTGGTGATCTCATCCAGTGTGTACCCGACGGCCAGCTTGGCGGCGATTTTAGCGATGGGAAACCCTGTGGCCTTCGACGCCAAGGCAGAGCTCCGCGAGACACGCGGGTTCATTTCAATGACGACCTGGTCGCCCGTCTGGGGGTCGACGGCGAACTGGATATTGGAACCGCCGGTGTCGACTCCGATCTCGCGAATGATGCGGATCGCGGCATCCCGCATCACCTGATACTCCTTATCAGTCAACGTCATTGCCGGAGCTACCGTGATACTGTCACCGGTGTGAATGCCCATCGGATTGAAGTTTTCGATGGGACAGACAATCACGACGTTATCTTTCAAATCCCTCATGACCTCGAGCTCGAACTCTTTCCACCCGATCACGGATCGTTCCACAAGGATCTCACCAACCGGGCTCATGGCCAGACCCCATTCGACATGGCGCTCGAACTCTTCGCGATTATAGGCGATATTTCCGCCCGTGCCTCCCAAGGTGAACGACGGACGGACGATCGCTGGAAATCCCACTCGTTCAGCTACACGGAAGGCGTCCTCACGGCTTCCCGCAGACCCGCTTTCAGGAGTCCGCAGCCCGATTCGTTGCATGGCCTGCTTGAAGGCCTCACGATCTTCAGCTTTATGAATCGCCTCAGCTGAGGCGCCTATCAACTGGACGCGGTATTTCGCAAGCACATCACGCTTCGCCAAGACCACCGCCACATTGAGTGCCGTCTGTCCCCCCATCGTTGGCAACAGCGCGTCGGGACGTTCCCGCTCGATGACTTGCTCGACGACTTCCGGCGTAATGGGTTCGATATAGGTACGGTCGGCAAGTTCCGGATCCGTCATGATCGTCGCAGGATTACTATTGATCAAGATGACCCGATACCCCTCATCCTTGAGGGCCTTGCACGCCTGGGTGCCGGAGTAATCGAATTCACAGGCCTGCCCAATGACGATCGGTCCTGACCCAATCAGCAAAATGGAGTTGATGTCGTGACGTCGCGGCAAGGAGACTCCTATGTCCTGCGGTTACACCCCCAGCTCATTCTTCGACCCTCTTCGTCCGATCAAGTTCGGGACAACGCGCTCCTCTACCTAGCTGTTCGAGCGTCTTCGGCCAGCAGAGATGTCGCCCAACCTAGACGGTAAGGTAGGCCCAGCGTCGTCCGGTGGCTCATAGAAGTGCATCGCCCCTGGGATCCATGCCTCAATCTGCCTGATCCGGGTGACATCTGAGGGGTGGGTCGAGAGAAATTCCGGGACAGCCGCTGAAGACCGGAAGCACAGCTTTCCGATCATGTTCCTCGGACAGCCGCTCATCCGCTCCCAAAATGGGACGGCTTCGTGCGGGTCGTATCCGGCTTGCGCCATCAGTCGAAGTCCAATGAAGTCGGCCTCGGATTCCTGGCGACGATTGAAAGGCAGGGACACGCCGATTCCATACGCACTCATCGCCCCCTGTGCCACTCGAGGGTCCACGGCCCCGGACGCGGCTCCGGCAAGAGCTCCCATCTGAGCGATCTGCTCGAGAATGCCACGACTCATCCGCTCGGCCCCGTGACGTTGTAAGGCGTGGGCCACCTCATGTCCCATCACCGTCGCCAACCCCGCTTCGGTTTTGGTGTATGGTAACAATCCCGTAAAAACCGCTACTTTGCCGCCGGGTAACGCAAACGCGTTGACCATCCGGTCATCCTGAATCACCGCAAACTCCCAGTGGTACTCGGGCTTCTTGGCAACCTTCGCAATGCGGTGGCCGATCCGGTTGACCATTTCGTTAATAGCTGGATCCTGACTCAGCCGAGCCTGCTTCAGCACGCCCCGAAATGCTTCGACTCCCATCGCGATCTCCTTCTCCTCGGAGATGAAGATCAACTGGTCGCGTGCGGTTCCCGGGGCACGGCGGCATCCCGCTAAGGAACCAGTCCACGCAACGGTGGTGCCTGCAGCGAGTACAGCGCAGAGAGCGAACGCTCCTCGGGCAGCAAGTTGTAGCGCTGTTCGTCGACTGACTGGAGCAGTCAGAAGCCGATCCCCCAACTCGTGATTTAACGGGCTCATGGCCGAGGCAATCTTTCTGTCATCGTCTGATGGTCCTCTACGGTGTATCCTTCTTGAGTACCAGGCGGTGCTTCAGGCCCTATTCGCTCCTCTACGGCATCCAGAGGTACATGAACTGTGGAGTCCCTCCCCTGACGAGTGACATCAGGTCCAGGTCACTTAACGGGGCCCAGGCCCCACCACTGGCGACATACTGGGAGTAGATATTATGACGATACTCCCCAGGGCGTCGGTAGGTGACCACTCGCGATTCTTTCAAATCAGCCTGCTCCTTGGCCAAGTCGATGGCGTCCTCCAAGTAGCCGACGCTGTCGACGAGCCCGAGTGCCTTGGCCTGCTCGCCCGTGTAGATTCGCCCGTCAGCAAGCTCACGCACTTGATCAGCGGAGAGGTTCGACCGACCTTCACCGATCACCGTCAGAAAACGTTCGTAGAACGACGTGATCACGCCCTGGAAGATTTGCCGCTCCTCGTCAGTCATCGGACGGAAGGGGGAGCCCATGTCTTTCCTTGGACCGGACGTCACTGCTGTGGCCTCAACCCCGATCTTTTCAAGCAGGCCGCTGGCATTCACAGTCAGCATGATCACTCCCAGGCTACCGGTGACCGATGACGGATGGGCAACAATTCGATCACCTGCCACGGCCAGGTAATAAGCGCCTGACGCGCCGACATCCATGATCCACACAACCACAGGGACATTACGTTTGGCTTTAAACATCCGCACTTCGTGGTACAGCACATCGGAGGCCGTCACCGTTCCCCCCGGGCTGTTGACGCGTAAGACCAGGGCTTTAACATCGGGATCGTCTGCCGCCAGGGTCAGTTGTTCCTTGAAGTCCGACACCAAACTCGGGGCTGCCATGAATTGACTTTGTTGGTGAGAACTGATGAGCCCTGTGACCTCGAGCAGCAGGATTTTCGACGATCCCTCGCCGCTCAACTGCCTCTCTTCCAGCGGACCTGGCATCGGTAAGAGATTCACGGTAATACAGCCAGTCAGCAGCAGAACCACGGTCAACACAATGAGTTTCGTCGATGGGACAAACATTTTACGCATGATTCCTCTCCATCATGTGAGCAAACTGTCGAAACAGATACGCGGAATCGTGGGGTCCCGGTGAGGCCTCCGGATGGTACTGGACAGACAGGATCGGAAGATCCAGACACGCCATCCCCTC
>JBHICF010000247.1:0-3360 GCA_046759485.1 Nitrospiraceae bacterium | reverse complement strand
TATTCGCCAACAGTTGCTCACACATCCCCTTCACCTGCGCCTCGGCTTTCTCCTTCACCGATTCCTTCAAATCCAGTTCCAAGTATTTCCCCACTCGCACGTTGTGTGCAGTCGTATACCCCAAGGTCGCCAGGGCCTGCTCAATGGCTTTCCCCTGTGGGTCGAGAATCCCCCGCTTCAATGTCACCTGTATCTTCGCCTTCAACTTTTCCTCCCCCACTCGTCCGGCAAGCCCTACCTTTCCGTTGTCCACTCCATTTAATCCACGTGTGGCCGAGGTAAGCCCAACTGCGCCCATCGGGCGAGCACTTTCTTAAGTGCGCGCTCCGGGAGCACGAGGGTCCAGCAAGGCTTTTCTCAGGTCCCTCCGTACGGGTGTGGCTGGGTGGACCCGGCCGTGCGGCCGTCGGGCGAGCACATTCTGATGTGGGCGCCCCGGGAGCACAAGGGTCCAGCAAGGCTTTTCTCAGGTCCCTCCGTACGGGTGTGTGGCTGGGTGGACCCAGTGGTGCGGCCATCGGGCGAGCACTTTCTGAAGTGCGCGCTCTGGGAGCACAAGGGTCCATCCAGCCGCACGCGCTCTACTTCCTGCAGCTGAGCGGCATGCAGAAGCGCCTCGCGGTGGGCGAGCAGAGGCATCACCCGGGCCGTCCCTCTCCACATACTCTGCGCAACACTTCCTGATACGCTTCTTCAATCCGCCCCAAATCTTTCCGAAACCGGTCCTTATCCATCGATTCCTGTGTCGTCCGATCCCAGAAACGGCAGGTATCCGGCGAGATCTCATCAGCCAGCACCAGCGTGCCATTGTGCAGGCCAAATTCAAGTTTGAAGTCGACCAGAACCATGTTCCGCTCCAGGAAGAAAGGTCTCAACAGCGTGTTGATCCGAAGCGCCCCTTTCCTGATCTCACTGACGACCGACGGCGTAGCAAGGTTCAAGAGGCGGATGTGATCCTCGGTAATCAAGGGATCACCCAGGTCGTCATTCTTATAGTAGAACTCCACAAGCGGAGGTTCGATGAGTTCACCCTCCTTGATGCCCAGACGCTTTGCCAGACTGCCTGCGACCACATTCCGTAAAACGACCTCGATCGGAATGATGGTCACTCGCTTCGTGAGCATCTCACGGTCGTTCAGTCGCTCGATGAAATGTGTCTGAACTCCCCCGTGCTCGAGAAGGCGAAACAGCCGTTCCGAGACCTTGTTGTTCACCACACCTTTGTCAGTGATGGTGCCGCGCTTCTGTGCGTTGAAGGCAGTCGCGTCATCCTTGAAATACTGGATCACCTGATCAGAACGGTCCGCCTCGAAGACCTTTTTCGCCTTCCCTTCGTAGAGCAAGGTTCTCTTGACCATGGGGTCAGTTGCCTCGTGCACGTCGTCGCCCTTTTGACTTCCCGCCCACACGATGCCTTCGCTCAGGTGCCCCGAAGACGCGTTGATAGATGTGTTCAATGTGGCGAAGATAGTGTTTGGGATCGAAGCAGTCCGCGACCGCCTCGGCGGTAAGATATTTGGTCACCGTAGGATCTTTGGCGACCAGATCTTGGAATCCGGCACGGCCTTTCCATGCTTGCATGGCAGCGCGCTGCACAGCCTCGTAGGCCTCGGCGCGCTGGGCACCATGGTCGACCATTGCCAGGAGAAGGCGCTGTGAGTAGATGAGCCCCCCCGTGAGGTCGAGATTGTGCTTCATCCGAGACGGATACACGATCAATGTTCTGATGACATCACTCAGCCGATTCAGCATGAAGTCGATGAGGATCGTGCTGTCGGGCAGAATCACTCGCTCGACAGATGAATGACTGATATCCCGTTCATGCCACAAGGCGACATCCTCGAGCGCTGCTAAGCTGTTCGCGCGCACCAGTCGCGCCAAGCCACAGAGGTTCTCTGAGGCGATGGGATTGCGTTTGTGCGGCATGGCCGAGGAGCCCTTCTGGCCTGCCGAGAAGAATTCTTCCGCCTCTGATACTTCGGTGCGCTGAAGGTGCCGGATTTCGGTCGCAATCTTCTCAAGGCTTGAGGCAAGCAGTGCGAGCGACGAGAGGTAGGCTGCATGCCGGTCCCGCTGGATGACTTGGCTCGATACGGCATCGGGCTTTAATCCGAGCCGCTTACATACATAGGCTTCTACCTCAGGTCCCTGATGGGCAAATGTACCCATGGCACCTGACAACTTCCCGACGGCCACGTCCTTACGAACAGCCTGCAGGCGCGCTTGGTGTCGACGGACTTCCTCATACCAGATGGCAAGCTTAAATCCGAAGGATACCGGCTCACCGTGCATCCCATGGGATCGTCCCACCATGACCGTATCCCGATGCTCGAAGGCCCGCTGCTTCTGCACTTTGAGCAGCGTCTCCAGATCGTCAAGGATGATGTCCAGTGCCTCCACCATTTGGACCGCGAGCGCCGTGTCCACAATATCGGAAGAGGTCAAGCCAACATGCAGATAGCGAGCATCGTTCCCAACAAACTTCGCTAGGGACTCAAGAAATGCAATGACGTCGTGCTTGACCACCTTCTCGATCGTTGCAACCTGTGCTGTGTCGATCCTCGCTGTCCTCCGCAGACGCGCCGCCACTCCGCGTGGCACTTTGCCTGTCCGCTCAAGGGCTTCACAAGCAAGGAGTTCGACCTGCAGCCAGATCTCATACTTCCGCTTGAGCTCCCAGACGGCCTTCATTCTCGGTAATGTGTAACGCTCGATCATCTCATTCCCAACGGACGGCATCGGCTCTCGGGGCACATGGCCGATGTCTCATTGCGCTCCCTAGTCCTATAGATCCCCCTCAGTCTCGTGCCCGACGCCTCTCGGATCAACCGGGATCATCTCGCGACGTTTCGCCTCAAGACGTGGATCCTCTTTCAGGACCTGATCGAGGATCCCATTCACAAATCGTTTAGTCTCATCATCGGCAAAACGCTTAGCCAGTTCAATGGCCTCGTTGACCGAAACCTTCGCCGGCACCTCAGGGATCCAGAGTAGTTCATAGAGACCGAGGCGTATAATGTTGCGGTCGACGATCGGCATGCGACCCACGGTCCAGTTTGTCGCATGGGCACTGATGAGACCATCCACGTCCTTGTGGTGAGAGACGACCCCTTCGGCCAATTGCTCGGCAAACTGTCGAACCTCGCCTTCCACGGGATGCTGCACCCAGAAGTCGTCAAGCCAGTCCCCGACCGTCCCGTGGACGTCCCACTGGAACAGAATTTGGAGCGCACAGACTCGAGATTGCCGGCGGCTGCCCATAACTGAAGCGCTGACAGTGCGTCACCACCCGCCCTTCCCAATTCCCCTGCCTTTCACGTTGCCAGTGTGCTACTCGGTCACCGCGTCCCTTTCGCCCCC
>JBHICF010000246.1:0-3412 GCA_046759485.1 Nitrospiraceae bacterium | reverse complement strand
ACCGGCCACAACCCATCCCCTCCGTTCTCTTGTCGGGGCTATTGCCAATCGTATTGGCCGGATGCGCCGGGATGGTCACGTCAGCAACCACGAGGCTCGCCAACAATCTTTCTTCCGGAATCTTAAATCAGAACGATTTGAAGACAGTCAGGGATGGCGCACCAGCCTATATGCTGCTCATTGACGGGCTGATTCGAGAAAATAGTGACAACGTGGAACTCCACATAATTGGGGCGAAACTCTATGGGGCCTATGCCGGCGCATTTGTCGAAGGAGAACGGGCCCGGCGTCTAACCACGCGTGCCCGCGACTACGCTTTGCACGCGCTGTGCCGACAACGCACGGAGATGTGCGGAATCGCGACCCGCCCGTATGGTGAATCTGTTGCGATGATGGAATTACTTGAACGCTCCGATGTTCCGGCCCTCTATACCTTAGGGACGACTTGGGCAGGGTGGATTCAGACCCACAGCGACGACTGGAACGCCATCGCTGATCTCCCGAAGGTCAAGGCCATCATGCAAAGGGTGCTCGAACTGGATGAGCAATTTGACCGAGGTGGTGCCCACCTTTACCTCGGGGTGTTGCTCACGCTGCAGCCTCCAGCGCTCGGCGGAAAACCCGCAGAAGCGCGGGAACACTTTGAACGGGCCATCGACCTATCGGATGGACGTGACCTTATGACCAAGGTACAATTCGCAAAATTCTACGCCCGCCTCGTATTCGACCGTAAACTACATGACCGCCTTTTGCAGGACGTGCTCTCCGCCGACTCCGTTGAGCCAGATCTCACGCTTCGCAATACGATCGCCAAGGAGGAGGCACGTCGACTACTCGCAACGTCAGAGGAATACTTCTAGGCCTGAGCTATGACGCATACGATTCACGCTTTTCTTCTTGTCTTGGTGGTCCTTGTTACATTTGCATCCGAGGCCAACACGCAGGTTCTCAAGGTCGCCACACTAGCCACTGACGGCACCGTCTGGATGAAAGAAATGCGCCAGAGCGCCGCCGTGATCAAGAGGCGCACGCAAGGGCAAGTACGCTTCAAGTTCTATCCGGGCGGCGTAATGGGGAGCGACAAAAGTGTCCTGCGCAAACTTCGGGTCGGACAGCTTCATGGCGCCGCTATCTCATCTGCGGCCCTGGCCGGGGTTTATCCCGACAGCCAGACCTATGGCTGGCCGTTGCTGTTTCGCTCTCACGAGGAAGTGGACTACGTACGGGCACACACGGATACCCTGATCATCAATGAATTAAAGCAACGTGGGTATGTCTCATTCGGGATCGTGGAGAGCGGATTCGCGTATCTGTTGTCAAATCGGCCGGTACGCCGGGTAGCTGACCTTAAAAGGCAGAAGGTCTGGGTGCCGGAAGGCGACCTCATCAGTCAGACTTTTTATGAGGCCGCCGGCCGATCGCCTATCCCCCTTCCCTTGTCGGACGTGCTCACGGGGCTCCAGACTGGCTTGATCGAGACGGTAGGTACCCCACCGATCGGTGCGATCGCGCTGCAATGGCACACCGCGGTCAAGTATCTGACCGACACGCCCGTGATGTATACCTACGGCATGCTCATCATGGACAGTCGGGCCTTCGGTCAGCTTCATCGAGATCACCAAGCTGTCGTTCGGGAGGTCATTGAGCACAGCGTCGATAAGTTGACCAAACAGAATCGCGTGGACAATGAAAAAGCGAAGCAAGCTCTGAAGAACCAGGGGATCACGTTCATACGGGCGTCCCCGAAAGAGTTAGACAAGCTGCGCTCTATTGCCGCGGAGGCAAGACGCCGCCTAGTAGAAAAAGGCGTTTACTCACCAACCGTGTTGGAAGCGCTCAAAACCCACCTGAGCATATACCGGGACAAACATGAAGCCGGATCTGCCGGCCGATAAGTCAAAGGGCCAAGAAACGTCCGCAGGGCCCTCTAATCGTTTCCTTCAACGGATAGCGTTGGTAGAAAGCGGGATCCTCGTCGCCCTCCTGGCTGCCATGATCCTGCTAGCGGCCAGTCAGATCCTCCTGCGTAATTTTTTCAATATAGGCCTCTCATGGGGAGATCAGACCTTGCGCGTCCTGGTTCTGTGGGTAGGGATGATGGGTGCCATGGCTGCCAGCCGTGACAACAAACACATTAACATTGACGCATTTTCACACTTGCTCCCCGAGCGACTCAGAACGGGGGGCCAGGTTGTCATCGGTCTCTTTACGGCCTTGGTCTGCGGGGTGATCTCGTACCAATCCGCCCGGTTTGTTTACCTGGACTATAAAGCTGGGGTCAGCGCGTTTGGCGCTATCCCCGTGTGGGTCGTCGAACTGATCCTGCCTCTTAGTTTCTGTATCATAACACTCCGCTACCTGCTGTATAGCTTCACGCACTTTAGCCAATTCAGAACACATAGGGAGCGGATGTGATCCTGGGGACCAGCATAGTTCTTCTTGCCCTCGCCTTGCTGGGGGCACCCCTTTTTGCCATCATCGCAGCGGCCGCCATCATTGGATTTTACGGGGCAGGTATCGATCTCTCGGTAGTGGCGATTGAGTTTTACCGCATTGCCGAGATGCCCGTCCTGCTTGCGATCCCATTGTTTACCTTCGCTGGCTACCTGCTAGGTGAAAGCCAGGCTCCAGAACGTCTGGTGCGATTGACGACTGCCCTCCTCGGGTGGTTACCTGGCGGGCTGGCGATTGTATCCCTTGCCTCCTGTGCACTGTTCACGGCCTTTACGGGCGCCTCCGGCGTAACGATCATCGCCCTTGGAGCACTCATCTATCCAGCACTCAAGCATGCCGGATATCGCGATACCTTCAACCTCGGCTTGGTTACCACCTCAGGTAGCCTCGGTTTGCTCTTTGCCCCCTCGCTCCCACTGATCTTATACGGGATTGTGGTCCAGCAGCTCGGCCTAACCCAGCAGGTCACGATCAAGGCTCTTTTTCTCGCCGGCCTGCTTCCTGGATTGTTGATGCTAGTGTTACTTTCCGGATGGAGTCTATGGGAAGGGCGTCGAATCCGTACTCCTTTTGCCGAACTGTCGTGGCGGGAGACTCTCGCCGCCGTGAACGAGTCCAAATGGGAGATTCCTTTGCCTCTTTTCGTGCTGGGCGGGATCTACGGAGGTTTCCTCGCAGTCTCCGAGGCAGCCGCGATGACTGCGTTATACGTCCTGGTGGTTGAGGTACTGATCCATCGTGAGATCAAGATCCGTCATTTGGCTCAGGTCATGCAGAAATCCATGGTGATGGTGGGTGGCATCCTTATCATTCTTGGGACGTCGTTGGCCTCAACGAATTACCTTATTGATGCCGAGGCGCCGACAAAACTGTTCACCTTTATTAGCGAGCACGTATCGAGCCAACTGACGTTTTTGATCTTGCTTAATATCTTCCTACTGATCTTGGGAACGATGAT
>JBHICF010000245.1:0-3427 GCA_046759485.1 Nitrospiraceae bacterium | reverse complement strand
GTGCTCACGATTCTCGAGGTCGCGGTCATCTATGCGCCAATGGCCAAGCTCATTATTGTTATTCTGCTTATCGGCATGGCACTGTCCAAGGCGTCGTTGGTGGCGTTGTACTTCATGCACCTGCGGTTCGAGCCGCGAACGCTGGGCATTATCGCCCTGGTGCCTTTAATTCTATGCGTCTTTTTGGTGTTCATGCTCGTTCCCGACCACTCTGCAGTTCCTCACAAAACGACGGTCACGGAAGCCGCTGGGCAGCCCGCAGCCCACGAGTGATTGCCGTCGGGGAATGTCCCCTCTCTTGATTCGGCCCGTGGCATGTTCGACCCTCCCAACCCTCACGCGACCCCGAACGCAAGGATGGCCGATGTGTTGGGCGCCGAGCGCTACTCATCTGCCTACTTCGCGCAGCGATGTATTCGGGTCACCCGAGTTGCGGCGGTGATGACGATATGAAGGATCGGTTGGTTCTCCCGGGTATCGGGCTGATCTCTATTGTCGTCCTCTTGGGGGTGACGTTCATTCTGGTGGGCCGACAGGCCCAGGTCGAGGAAAGTGGTACCATTTCCGGCTTGCCTGCAGTGAATGCCTTTCTGAACGGAACGAGTGCCATGCTCCTCACGACCGGGTATCTCTTCATTCGGCGGAAAAAGGTGACCAGCCACAAAATCTGCATGGTGACAGCCTTTGGGGTCTCTTGCCTCTTTCTCGTGTCTTATCTGATACACCACTACCAGGTGGGCTCGATCCCCTTTGCCGGCCAGGGCTGGATTCGGCCGGTCTACTTCACCCTCCTCATCTCCCACATCATCCTCGCGGCTCTCGTCGTTCCATTGGCGTTGACCACGGTGTATCGAGCCTTGAACGCGCAGTTTGACAAACACGGTAAAATAGCCCGCTGGACCCTTCCAATTTGGTTATACGTCTCGGTGACCGGGGTCCTCGTCTATGTAATGCTGTACCAGCTCTACCCGCCACGATAAATGACATAGGGATGAAGAGGCCGCTGCAGGCCTCGGATGACTGTACGGAGTCTGTCTGTGCTAGAATCGCGTCGAAGGCAGGGATGAAAGGGATGGAATTCCAACGCATCGGACAGATTATGGGCCGGGGGATTAGCTTGCAATGCCCGAGATGTGGCGTCGCACCGCTGTTTAGCAGCCGTTTCTCCATGTACTCTCATTGTTTGTCCTGCGATCTCCAGTTCGAACGAGAGCTTGGATACTTCGTCGGAGCCATCTATGTCAATTATGCAGTTACTGCGGTACTGATGATCGCGGGATATTTTACGCTTGATCTGCTTGTCGGCATGTCCCTCACTCAGCAGCTGATCTTGTGGTGCACCTTTGCGGTCTTTTTCCCGCTCTTCTTCTTCCGGTACGCCAGGAGCCTGTGGCTGAGCTTTGATTATATTTTCAATCCCGAGAACACACATGATGAACGGAGTTCTCGACGGTGAGCAACGCAAGGACAGATATGGATATTCCTGCCGTCGAAGTTGAGGGGCTGCGTCACACATACGGCGCCCGGGAAGCCCTCGCCGGAGTGACGTTTTCCGCATCGCGAGGCGAGATCTTTGGTTTCCTTGGCCCGAACGGCGGGGGGAAAACGACCCTGTTCAAGATCCTCTCGACCCTCATGCCCCCGACGGGCGGCAGTGTGCGGGTGTTTGGGCATGATCTCGCGCGTGAGTCGCAGGCCGTCAGGCCGAGGTTAGGGGTGGTCTTTCAGCACCCCAGCCTCGATCCGCAGCTCACGGTCATGGAGAACCTCGTGCACCACGGACATCTCTATGGGCTGCGGGGCCAGGCCCTGCGCAGCCGCGCTCGGGTGACCCTTGACCAGCTCGGATTGGGGGATCGTGCCTCCGATACGGTGAAGACCCTTTCTGGAGGCCTGCAGAGGCGAGCCGAGTTGGCCAAGGTCTTGGTCCACCGCCCGGAGCTTTTGGTCATGGACGAGCCGAGTACCGGCCTCGATCCCGGCGCCCGCCAAGATTTCAACACGGTCCTCCGCCGGTTGCGCGAGCAGGAGAACGTGACTATTCTGCTCACGACTCACCTCATGGAGGAGGCCGAGCAGTGCGACCGGGTCGGCGTACTACACCAGGGGCAGTTGGTGGCCATGGGAAACCCGGATACGTTGAAGGGGAGCGTCGGTGGTGACGTGGTGGTCATCTGGGCGGACAACCCCGAGGATATGCGAGTGAAGATGGGCGAGCGGTTCGGGTGTGAAGCGAACGTCATTGACGGAGCCCTGCATGTGGAACACCCAAGCGGGCATGAGTTCGTCCGGGAGGTGGTGGACGCCTTTCCTGGTGCGGTAAAATCCGCGACATTCGGAAGACCGACACTCGAAGACGTCTTTATCCGCCTCACCGGGCGCCGCCTGTGGAACGATGATGCCTAGAGCAGCTCCTGTGCGGCTTTGGCTGCCAGTGATGACCCTGTGGTGGAGAGAGATGGTACGGTTTTGCCGCCAGCGAAGTCGCCTGGTGGGAGCGTTCGTACAACCCTTGCTCTTCTGGATCTTGCTCGGCGGAGGGTTCAGTGCTTCGTTCCGACCTCCCGGAACTCCGGAGGGGACTGCCTATCTGGAATACTTCTATCCAGGAATCATCACGCTGGTGCTCTTGTTCACTGCCATCTTTGCCACCATCTCCACCGTGGAGGACCGACGGGAGGGCTTCTTACAGGCGGTCCTGGTGGCTCCCGTCACCCGCTCGAGTATCGTGCTTGGTCAGGCCCTCGGCGGTGCCACCTTGGCCCTGGTCCAGGGAATACTCTTTCTCCTCCTCGCACCAGCCGCTGGCATTTCCCTGACCATGTCTGGAGTCGTGGCGGCCGTGGCAGTGATGTTTGTCATCTCCTTTGGGCTCACGAATCTCGGATTGGTCATCGCGTGGCGGATGGAATCGGTCCAAGGATTCCATGCGATCATGAATTTAATCCTGATACCGATCTGGCTCCTTTCCGGTGCCTTCTTTCCCGCGGCGGGTGTACCCACGTGGCTGCAGTGGGCTATGAGGCTGGATCCCCTGACGTATGGCGTGGCAGCCTTTCGGCGGTGTCTCTACCTTGGCAACCCTGCAGCGGTGGGCGAGGCGCCACCGCTCCTCCTCTCCCTCGTCCTCACCGTGGTGTTCACCGCAGTTGCCTTTATCGCTGCTACAAACGCTGCTCGCCGGAGCGCAGCTTAGCTAAATGCAGCAGTCAGCAATCAGCCGTCAGCTGTCGGCAATAACGGAAGACCACAGGCCGATCAGCAATCCGCTCATTGTCGGCTATCACCAGGTACCCGGGATGTCCCGAAGCTGACAACTGATAGCGGATCGCTGACCGCTTAAAGATTGCTGAGAGCTGAGAGCTCAGAGGGGAGAGGACAGGTGGGCTACGCAACGAGGTGATATTCCTGGATCAGCTCCTCGAGG
>JBHICF010000244.1:0-3451 GCA_046759485.1 Nitrospiraceae bacterium | reverse complement strand
CCCAACGGAGAAACGCTGTACGACCTGGTTCAGACTGACGCTGCCATCAATCCGGGGAACAGCGGCAGTCCGCTCGTTGATTTGTCCGGGCGCGTGGTCGGCATCAATACAGCTGTGGCTCCCTCGGCGCAGGCCATCAGCTACGCGATTTCCATCGACGCTGCCTACCCGCACATCCAATCGATGATCGTTCGGGGGACGGTCATGCGGCCCGATTTGGGCTTTATCCCGTTGACCGTCACACCGAACATTGCCTATAGCTTCAACGTCGGGGCGACTCGAGGTGTGCTTGCCGTTCAGGTCGAACCCTCAAAGCTCGTCAGCCAGTACGGCATTGCCAATGGGGATGTGATTACAGCAGTTGACGATGCGCAAGTCTACAACACCGGCGATTTTTGGCACGCATTTCTCAGCCCAGATGGGAAAGACCCTATGACACTGACCGTCTACGGGAAGAACGGCCAGATTTCAGTCTCACTCCCTCGTGTCAAATCTCCGCGAGTGTCACGATAACGGCGCGTTCACTCGAAGACGAGAAGCGGGTTTACAGATGGGATTGCTCAAACTGAATGGCCATGAAGGTGACCGGCAGGTGGTGGACCCGGCCGTCGTTCGGTCTGGCTCTCTCCTCTGTTTTGACCAGCTCGACTATGAAGCAGCATGGGATCTCCAGCATCAGCTCGTCGAAGAGCGGCGTGCTGATCGCCGTCCGGATACCCTGGTTCTGGTCGAACATCCACCCACCTACACTATCGGGAGGAGTGGGCGCGATGGGCATTGGGGCGGAGACGAGCACGTGCTCAGGCAGACGGGATACCCAGTCTACCGAGTTGAACGCGGAGGATCGATTACCTACCACGGTCCTGGCCAGATTGTCGGCTACCCCATCCTTCAACTGAAGCAATTCTGCTCTGGCCCTAAGGAATACATACGCCTGCTCGAGCAAGTGCTCATCAGGACGTTAGCCCACTACGGCCTAGCTGCTTTTCGTCTCAACAAGCTGCCCGGCGTCTGGGTCAACGGCAATCCGCCCGAGAAGATTGCCGCCATGGGGGTCCGTATTCAACGAGGGATCACGATGCACGGGTTTGCATTGAACGTGGCGGTTGATGTTTCACCGTTCGGACGGATCGTGCCGTGTGGCATTCCAGCGTGCCGGGTGACCTCCATGGCTGCCTGTCTCGGAGGGTCTGTCGATGTCTCCAGTGTGCGACAGCAGATTGCAGCGGTCTTCGGTGAAGTGTTTGGTCTGGAATGGATCCACTCGAGCCCTAGCCTACCCAACCTAACTCGACCAGTAGAGTCCGCAGCTGCATTGGATGACGTGGCGAGCACCCTCTCACAGGGGTAGGGATGGAGATTGTATGAAGGCACAGAAACCTGACACAGACGGAGGGCAGGTGAGGGTCCATGAAATGGACAACGCGACGTTCCGCTTAGCGGTCGCACAGTTCGACCAAGCGGCCCAGCGCATGGACCTAGACCCCAACCTTCGCCAGCGTCTCAAGATGCCCGAGCGCTCCTTGATCGTCAGCATCCCCGTCAGGATGGATGATGGCAGGGTCAAGGTCTTCACGGGGTACCGTGTCCAGCACGACTCTGCCAGAGGTCCCTCCAAGGGAGGGATCCGGTATCACCCCGACGTCAACTTAGGGGAGGTGGCTGCGTTGGCCATGTGGATGACCTGGAAATGCGCGCTCGCCGGGCTACCATACGGCGGGGCGAAGGGTGGAGTCCAGGTTGCGCCTGAGCAGCTTTCCAGGGGAGAACTTCAGCGACTCACACGTCGCTACGCCTCGGAGATTTTCCCCATGATTGGCCCGGATAAGGATGTTCCCGCGCCTGACGTTGGAACCAATGCCGAGGTCATGGCTTGGATCATGGATACCTACAGCCAGCAGGTTGGGTATGCCGTCCCCGGGGTTGTCACCGGCAAGCCACTGTCAATCGGCGGAAGCCTCGGGCGAGAAGATGCCACGGGGCGGGGCGTCGTCTACGTCGCCTTGGAAGCCATGCGACACCTCGGGCTCAGTATCGAACAGGCGACGATCGCGGTTCAAGGGTTCGGGAATGTCGGGTCCTACACCGCACGCATCATGCAGGAATCCGGCGCCCGAGTCGTGGCGGTGACCGACCACTCGGGCGGTCTTTACAATCCGAAGGGCTTGGATGTCCCCGAATTGATCAAGCGCTACCGCATGAACGGCCACATTTCCTTTCGGGACATCAACATGGGGGACTGGATCACCAATGAGGAGCTGCTGGCTCTGGAGTGCACCGTGCTGGTCCCTGCCGCTCTGTCGGAGCAGATCACACAAAAGAACGCCCACAAAGTGCGATGCCGCATTCTCGCGGAAGGTGCGAATGGACCGACGACGCTTCAGGCGGACGAGATCCTGATCGATAAAGGGGTGTTTATCATTCCAGACGTTCTTGCGAACTCAGGTGGGGTGATTGTGTCCTACTTCGAATGGGTGCAAGACGCCCAACGGTTTCTTTGGAAGGCCGGAGATATTCAGGACCGCCTCCAGGAGATCATTGGAGACGCGTTTCAGCGAACGTTGGAATTCTCCTCGTCCCGACGTGTCTCGATGCGGATGGCTGCCTTGATAAATGGAATCGATCGAGTTGCCCAGGCCCACTTGGCGCGAGGGCTGTACCCATAGATGCTCCCTCCCTCCTAGCTCCCCTTGTCCGATCTGCGGACTGAGAGTCGGGTGAGAGTGGGATGGGGGTAGGTAATGAAATATGTCCTGGCGGCAATTGCGGGTGTCTGGATGGCCGATGGGTTGGCCTTATTGGTCGCGCCCCGTCAGGTGATCGCACGTGTCCGAGAGGTACTGGTGCTCGCTCCTGCCCTTCTGCGCTGGGAAATCGTAGCTATCGGTTTGGGCAGCGCGCTACTCCTTGGAACCGAAGGCCTTCGCTATCAACCTCTCTGGCTGGCCGCTGGTGCCGCAATGGTGGTCAAGGGCCTCTTCCTCGCCTTTGGGCCAGAGCAGTGGCGGCGATGGGTTTTAGATTGGTGCCTCCAGCGAGATGACGTGGATTACCGGTTTTGGGGACTTGGTCTGTGCGCGCTTGCGCTGCTCCTTCTGCATGCGCTCGGTTGGGTGGGAAAGATCTGAGCCGTGTTCACGATTATCGTCTTAGGCCTGATCAGTCTGATCTGGTTTGCGTCGGGTCTGACCATGGTGGTGGTCCCGGAGCAATGGAGGATATGGATGAGGCAGGCGCTCGCTGAGCCTGTCCCTCGGTATCTGTTGACGCAGGGGATGATCCTGTGCGGGCTTCTCTTGATGCTGGGGAGTGCAGGGCAGCAAGCCTACCTCCTGTGGGTGGTAGTCGGCATGGTCGTGGTCACCAAGGCCTTAGTCCTGCTCGCACTCCGGCCACCGCTGCGCGAGCGTCTCTTAGGAAGGTACGAGCGGTATCCACTTTGGGTCCATCG
>JBHICF010000243.1:0-3456 GCA_046759485.1 Nitrospiraceae bacterium | reverse complement strand
CTAGCGAACTTGTCAGGCTACTCTGCGCTTGAGTATACTGCCGACCATGAGTATCAGGAAAGCCGGTGGTGAATGGGAACCCATGCTCCTGGGGATCGAGCCCCGCACCTGTCGAGTATGCGGGAAAGGCCTCTATCGGAACTGGACCCTGCTGCGGGGCGGTTGGGCACGCTGTACGCAGTGTAACACCTATGTGCATTACAGCTGCCTGGAGGACGGGAAAACCAAGTTCCTCAAGGCACGCCCGCGAATCTGCAAAGCCTGCCGCTCGGGACAGCCCATGGTGGCCCAAGACATAGATCCAGCGGTAGGGTCATGATAGCTGCAAGCGCGCATCAGCAGCGAGACAGCCACCGCCCGCGTGGGTGGTTTGCCCAACTGGTCCGATTCGTCGTCGCGCCGCTCGTGCTGTTCGTCAGCGGATTCATGTCCGCGGATTTCCTCCTGAGCGGGATCTACACCTGGCCGAGGACGAGCCGGGCGATCGTGCTGACGCTCACAGTCTGCATACTCGCGTACGAATTTGTCTACAAGGAACAACGTGCGCGCGATCCCCAACTCGGTGCCGGCAGGCCCCTCAAAACGCTGCTCTACTCATGCCTCGTTCCATACGTGAGTGGGGCCGGCATCCTTGTCGCATTGGCTCGCTGGTCGGATTGAGACGTCTGACGGTCGGGCCCTCGTAAATCGATCTGGTGAGTTGGTCTCCCTCATGGCGAGCCTATGCAGGACCCGGTGCTGTTGGATCAGAAGGAGATCACGCTCGTTGCCGACGAGAAATTCTTTCAGGCCAAGGCTCGCATCATGGAGAAGGTTCGTTGCGTGCTCGATGCGATCTATGCCGGCCTCAAGGCGGACCTCCAAGGCGTCGAGCTCTTAGCCCCGCAGGGATTTGACGCGACCAAGCGCCAGTTCGTGAAGGGCGAGCACTTGGATGAGTATCCCTACCAGTATCTGGACTTTCCCAAGCATTTCGAGGGAGACGATAAATTCACCTTCCGCACATTGTTCTGGTGGGGGCACCACTTCGTCTTTGCCCTGATCCTGGAAGGAGAGGGGCTGTTACGCTTCAAGCAAAATCTCATCAATCGCTACCGGCAGGTTGCCGATCAGGAGCTCTGCTTGTGTCTGAGCCCGTCGCTCTGGGAATGGAAGAAAGGACACGGCTATACGTTGCCCCTCACGCGAGACCGGAAGCCTGAAGTCGCGGCGGTGCTCTCAGGGCGGCCATCCTTTAAATTGGCCCGTTTCGTGACCCTGGACGATCCGATCGTGCAGGAAGGACGAATCGTAGACATTGGTCGTCACGCGTTTCGGTCCCTGCTTCCAGTCATCACGGCCTAGCCACAGGGGATCTCCCGGAAGAGACCTCCGAGCTGGCTGGTGGATGGACCTCTCTTGCGCAGGGCTAGTCCGGTAGACTCGCTCCCGTCCGTGCGGTACACTCGCCCGATGGAAATCGGAGGCGCGCTTTGGGTTCTGCTCGCAGTGGCCGTGGGGGTGCTCGCATCGCGCGAGTTCGGACGCTCCGGACTCGGGTGGTTTTTTCTGGCTCTGATTCTCACGCCGCTCGCCGGGCTGCTCCTGTTCATCCTGCCACCTCGCCGCAGACCCTGCCCCTTCTGCGCCGAACCCATCCAGCCCTCCGCGGTCATGTGTCGGTACTGCGGCCGGGACGTCCCTGCTCTCTCCAGTGGTCCTGCATTACCGACCTGGACGCGCGTGATCCTCGTTGTGTTGGTCGTGGCCGTGCTCATCACGGCTCTGTCGAAGTGTCAGTACCGGTTTGAGTGGTGGACAGACAGTGAGTCAATTCGGGTGGAGTCAGTGGTGAGTCTTTAACGCGGTCATCCATGTCTTTGATGAGAGACGTGGAGCTGGGAGAGGAGGGCTTGTGAGACACTTCACCGCATCCTTCTTGTATGTCGTCGGCGTGATTGTCTTGACAGGGTGTGCTGGCAAGGGAGAGACCATCCCGCTAGAGTTCAAGGCGATCCCTTCGGCCCGCTCGCTGGTGACCCAGCCAGCGGACCGGCTCAAGGTTGTCGTGGAGACCTTTCAGGACGTGCGACCGGATGTCGAACATGTCGGCGTTCGCACACATCTGTGGGGTGGGGTGACATACTTCCGCGCGGGAAACGCAACCATCGCCGACGCGTTCACTCGGCTGATGGCCGAGTATGTGAAGCAGAGGGGCTGGGAAGTCAAGGTCAGACAAGAACGTGGCTCCGTCGCCGCTAAAGAGGCAGACATCACGATTTCGGGTGACATCCGGGAGCTGTGGGTGAGGGCGAAGAGCCGGTTCGGTTCCACGGTGTTGTCGTTCAAGGCGAATGCGGTCGTACGGGTGGCGAATGCGTCGGATGGGAGTAAAGTGACGTTGGGGCTTGACGGCGTGCGGAACGGTACCGTGATGCGGTTCGACCAGGACGACGTGCAGGAGATCTTGAACCTTGGCATCCGAGATAGTCTGCAAAGGATGACGGCGGACATCATGGTCGTGGATAAGGCGGTGCGTCTCCAGAACTCGGGTCAACGATAGGGGACGCTGAGGTCTTGACGCGCATCTCTCGAGCAGTAGAGCACGTGCATGCGAGAGCGGCGGTGGGAAACTCGTTCCGGCTTGGCGTTCAGCGAGGTTCTGGCGCTCGGTGAGCGATTGGAGGCCATGGGGCTCGCCCCGGTTCGGCCCTCTCGGGACATCATCTGCTATATAGAGGAGTGGCAGGTGACTACCCCGGAAGATATCGACCAGTTGGATCCCTGGTCCACCGAGGATGTCACGCTCGTCCACATTCGAGAGCGCTGGAAGGGTGATTTCTATTTGCTCGCGGGTGCGTACCATACCGTCTACCAGCGGCACCAGGCGCTGGGCACGTACTGTTCCATCAGCCATCCTTGGCGGCTCGGCGAGCCACTCCTCGAGCATCACCCGGAGAGCATGTTCTGGGTCGGCTTCCGGCATGCCCATGCGTTCGTCCGCGTGCGTCTGCACACCAAAGAAGTGGTGACCCCGGGCGAGACGCGGGCGGATCACCGCCGCGATGTCTGGATCGAGGAACGCCGGCGCGCGTTCCATGCCGCGATCTCAGTGCTGGACCTCCCCATCACGATCGACGTCGAAAAAGACAGCGTCGTGTTGCGTCTCGCGGAAGGGCAGGTGCCCTTCTTCTGCTCCTGGCCCGATGCCTTCGGTCCCTGCCAATTCGAGTACAACTCCTCCGACGCCTTCGCCTTCCTGGTTCCGGCCAGTCAGCTGGCGGTGACGTGCGGAGGCGAGCCCGTCGGGGTTCGCACCTATCTGACCGGATTCTCCGAGCAGGCGCTGGCCGAGTTCCAACAGGTGGAACCCGGGGCTCGCTATGCGTACCGCTGCTCCGCGCACTGCCCGTTGGATGAAGTGCCGGAGATCCTGACAGCTATCCAGCCGCGTGGGCATTTGTACGCGTCGCTGTG
>JBHICF010000242.1:0-3468 GCA_046759485.1 Nitrospiraceae bacterium | reverse complement strand
GATACCGTGATTAGTGGGTGCGTGACCTACTACCTAGATTCCCAAGATGGACTCGATCCTCAACGAATCGACATCCTGGAGACCTGCCTGGATGACTTGAATGGGCTGCTGCCCGAATTGGAAGATGAAGCGGGGGACTACTTCGCCCGGCTTAGGGTGCTAGGCGGATTATTGCTGCAGTCGCAACGTCGGTCTGATTTTTGAGAGGAGGGCATTCCAGCACCTCCCGCGACGCGTCTTCCAACCATGCTCCTCGGGCCCCCGCAAGGCGGCAGCGCTTGTACCCTGGGCTCCGAAGACTCTCCAAAGCTGAGTGTCGGAGCGGGCGGAAACCTTGTGGGATCACCCATAGTCGCCTTGAAAGTTCATCGGGCCTTGGCTACAATGGCCTACTTTTTGAGCAGTTCTGCGTGTGCAGGCATGGGAAGGAGGCAGACTGAAAGATGAAGACACGGTGGCCGTGCTTGCTGATCATCTCTGGACTTCTAGCAACAGTCGGCTTGTGGGACCTGGCGATCGCTGAGCAATATGAGCTTACCCGAAACGACGTGATGAGTGCCAAGGGTTTAACGAGTACGGATGTGTCTTTATACGGCGTGAAACTCGGGGATCCGGAAGCCAAGGCCTACGATATTCTGGTCAACGAAAAGATTCCAGGCGTGAAAGCCGAACAGGAAGCCACTTTCATCCTTCTGCTGGACGTACGGAAGCCCACGGGCGCAATGGCGGGCGTTCAGGTGCTTGACGGGAGAGTGGTTCTGATGTTCATCAACAATCGCTTCGCCTACAAGGCGAGGGGTGTTTTTCGCAGCGTGTTGAATAGCGACAGTCCCCGTGACATTCGATCCCTCCTCGGCAAAGAAGATTATGGCGACGAAAATGTCATGGGTGCGGTATTGCACTACGCGGAGAAGGGCTTCCTCGTCAATTACCTCGGGAAGGATGTGAACGTTGAATTTACCTTCCCAGAGTAATCAACTCCCCGCTGCCAATCGGTCGGCGCAGCTCAGGTTCCAGGAGGGGCACGCGGGCGGCTGAGCGCTGCTGCACCTCCTTCCTCCGATTCCCGCAGGTCAGCGAGGAGAATCCTCCACGAGGTCAAGCCCGTAATTGATCAGGAGCCGTGCCGTGCTCCAGCGGCGTTTGGCGTTGAGCAGCACTAAGAGAAGTTCCTTGCCCTCCTGTGAGACCTTTGCAACGAGGCAACGACCAGCTCTCGAAGTAAAACCGGTCTTGACCCCCTCCACGCCTGGTATGCGACCCAGCAATTGGTTGGTGTTTCTCAACAGGTGGGAACGATCGGCATTCAAGGCCGTTATGATGTCAAATTCCCTGCCAACCAGGGACCTGAACGTCGAGTGTTGCATCGCAACCTCACTCAACCGCGCAAGGTCCAGCGCCGTTGAGTAATGCCCACGAGCATCGAAGCCGCATGCATTTCTGAACCGCGTATCGGGGAGACCCAATGCGCGAGCTTTTGTGTTCATCAGCTCGACAAACCTAGCCTCACTCCCTGCAACATGCTGCACGGCAGCTCGACAGGCATCGTTGGCTGAAGCCATCAGCATGGCCTTCAGGAGTGAGTTGAGCCGCCAAACCTCTCCTGCACGAAGCTTCAAACGAATCTTGGGAGCCGACGCCGCGTATCGGCTTACGGTGACGGGCTCATCCAGGTGGCCATAGTCGAGAATAATGAGCGCAGACATGATCTTGGTGAGGCTCGCGGGGGAAAGACGTCGATCGGCTTTGTACTGGTACAGGGTCTTTCCGCTCACCAGGTCTTTGAGCAGGATGCTATCTGCTCGGCTATTGGGACGGCGGAAGGCGATCCTTGTGGCGCGGGCGTCGGAGGATGGGGCGGTGAGTGTGGATGTGGTCGACGCAGTCTCAGCGACAGCTTGAGAAGGTCCCGAAATCAGCCCTTGCGAGAGCAGAATTCCTGAGAGCCAAATAAGAGCGGAAACCCGAAGGAGTATCATCCCAGATAGGACCTAGACGTGACGAGCCGTCGGCTGGTCGGGGTTCACGAAGGTGAGATTACAGCGTAATGGATTCACGGACTTTGGACCCCCGGAATGCGCTTTCGAGGACTTTGTGGAAAAACCTCAATAGGTCTGCCAGGTCAAGCCAGAAACCGCAATTGAGACACCGCGCGTAGAGTCTCCGGTTGAGCAGGGTATAATGCCGCTCCACCATCATGAAACCCTTGCACTTCAGACAATGCATGCGCGCCCCGTTTCAGCGGTCTCATGGCCCCCATCAGGGTCCTACCGATTCTGGCTGAGCAGAACAGGTCGAGCTTCTACCGTATGCTCGATTGTGCTGTCAAGCGAATTATACTGCATCAACGAATACGGTTCATGATGAGTGCCAAACAGCCCGCGAGCAGGCCTCCACCTGAGACGGTCATGACGAACGTCACGACCGCGCCAGCGCTGCCAGAAGGTGGGTACTGATACACAAGGTCGTGAACCCCACCTTGAATCATTAGCACTGACAAGGTCGTCATCGCCCCCATTGCAAACCACCAGGTGAATGTTCTCAACGCTTTTGATCCTCGGCCACACAGAGAAGCAAGAGCGGTTGGTCAAGTCTAGCCACTCATTAAAACCAATCTAACGTAGAGGTCCATCACTGTCAAGAAAAGTGCACGTAGTTGTGTGAGAGCCTCTACGGGGACCGCGCCACATAAACCGAGAGCTGCCTGCGAGGAAAACCGATGAAGAGAAAGAGGTCAGGAGGGGAGCTGCGCGACTCGCCTTCGCGATTTCAACCCACGGTGAAGGTAGATGGAGACACTGCCGGCTCCGTTGTTGGCGGTAACCAACCCTGGCTCTTCGGTCTCGCCGATTCTCAGGTGTAGCGGGGCGATGAAGAACGGACCACTCTTCGCCCGATAATTTTTTGGCGGATAGCCGAACGTCCCATCCCCTCGTCCATAGACGATGGAGAGATTGTGGGACTGGATATTGACGATCGCCACGTCGGCGAATCCGTCGCCGTTAAAGTCTCCTGAGAGGCCATGGACCGGACCAGCATCGGCGCCCGATTCCTGCCCGCCTTGGAAAGTCCCATTCCCATTCCCCAAGAACGTGGTGAACGAGTCTCGCTCGCCGTTGATGACAAGGAGGTCTGTGAGCCGGTCATTATTAAAGTCGGCGAACGACACGGACAAGGGACGTTTTCCGGTCCGGTAGTCAGTGGGCTCGCGGAACGAGCCATCGCCGTTCCCGAGCCAAATCGTCACCGCGTTACTCATCGGGCCGCCGTTGGACACCGCCATGTCAAGAGCTCCGTCTCGGTTCAAGTCTCCGAGTGCGAGCGAAGTTGGGGTGTCCCCGTATTGATACTCAGGTCCTTTTACAAAGGCCCCGTTGCCCACTCCCAGAAAGACGGCCAGTTTATCATTACGAAGGGCAACGACGAGGTCGGGCTTCTGGTCTCCATTCACGTCGCCAGTTTCGATAG
>JBHICF010000241.1:0-3489 GCA_046759485.1 Nitrospiraceae bacterium | reverse complement strand
TGGTCCCAAGAAGCTTGCCCGCCCGCACAACCTGCTGGAGCTCGGCCGCATTCACGTCCAAAATGTAACTCTCGCCCCCACCGACCTTCGCGACTTTCTCCTTCACTTCGTCGAACCCGAGCACTTTGAATCCGGCCTCGGCCTGCAGCACCGCGAGAGGCAGGCCAACATACCCCAGACCGACAACACCCACCACAGCAGACCGGTTCTTGATTTTCTCCAACAAAGACATGTTTGCTCTCAGACCTTTTGATTCCTATCGATCCGCCTCCGAGACAAACAGGATCGACAGCCCCTCTGTCCTTCGATGATGCCCTGAGTCGGTACCCGGATCCTTCAAATCTTGACCTAGAAGTCACGACGTTGGAAGATGAGACACGCCATCGTGAGTAGCATGGCCGTATATGCCAGTCCGTAGGCTGAAACCAAGAGCTGGTAGGATGACGCCAACGGCACTCCTAGCGCGGCTTGCCCCTTGATATTCAACACCTCGAGATTTGGGCAGATGTAATACAGACTGGTCATGATCGCCTTGACGGTCTCGTTGTCACTCTTCTCCGCGATGCCTTTCAGATCGGCCGTGAGATGGCCAATGACATATAGGGCCAGCGTCAGAATCGCACTGAGGGTTGCAGAGCTGAACGTGGAAAACAGCAGCGCTATCGCCGTTACGAGCAGTAATTCGATAAAGATCAGTTGAACGGCTTGCAGCAGCGAGGCGTGAAAGGGGGCCCCGTAGATCCAGAGCGTTGCGAGGTACACAATAAGCATCACTCCAACGTTCACCAAGAGTGTGAACGCGAGTCCCAAATACTTGCCCAAGATGAACTGCGTGCGGCTGATCGGCCTGGCCATGATCGTATAGACGGTCCGGCGCTCGATCTCCTTACTGACCAACCCGATGCCCACGAAGATCGCGATGATGACCCCGATCAAGTTGATGGCGGCTAGGCCCATATCGGTGACGATCTTGCGATGTTCCATGATCGTGAGATCTGCCAAGACAACGGACGCACCGATCAGTAAGAGGGCAAAGAACAAGAGGTTGTAGAGGATCTTGTCCCGAAGACTCTCCCGAAACGTATTCAAGGCAATGACGCTAACGCACCCCATGTCGGGCCTCCGCACGCGTCTGAGGCTCACGTTGGCCATTAGCCTGATCGAGAAACAGCTCCTCCAGTGAACCTTTTTGGGGGGTAACAGAAATCAACGTCCCCCGGTGAGCTTTGATCACAGCAAGGACTTCTTCAACACGGTCTGGTCCCGGAAGCGCAATCAGCGAATGGCTGCCCCGCTGAAGCACACGAGTGGCAACCGAGCTGATGGCCGATAGCTCGTTCGCACGCACCCCCTCGCACACGATTTCGACGGATTGCGTATGCCCGCGCGTAACAAGCTCCTCGACCCTGCCAGAGGCCAGAAGCTTTCCCTTGACCACAATCCCGACGCGATCACAGATCATCTCCACATCGGGAATGATATGGGTGCTGAAGAATACAGTCTTGCCCTGATCCCGCAAATTCAGGATCAGATCACGCACCTGCTTGCGCCCGAGTGGGTCAAGCCCCGACATTGGCTCATCCAGAATCACCAACTCAGGGTCATGGATCAGTGCCTGGGCCAGTCCGACACGCTGGAGCATCCCTTTCGAAAACTTCCGAAGTTGCCGTGTTCGCGCTTCGGTGAGCCCCACGACCTCCAACAGGTGTGTCACTCTCCGATCTAGCTCGGCTCGGTGCAGCCCAGCCAGATGGCCATAGAACGAAAGGAACTCCTCGGCGGTGAGGTAGTCGTAGAAGTAGGGGGATTCCGGGAGGAATCCGACCCGCCGACGGACCTGAATATTTCCAACTGGCTGTTCCAACAGCTCGGTTCTGCCGCTCGAGGCCCGCATGAGCCCCAGGAGAATCTTCAAGGTCGTCGTCTTACCCGACCCATTCGGGCCCAGAAAACCATAGATCTCTCCCTTGCAAACCGAGAGCGACAGGCCGTCCAGTACTGTGACCGCCGGTCGGCCTGGCCACCCCGAGCGAAATGTCTTTGTCAATCCTTCGATCAGAATCGCATCCATACTATGGTCTCGTCCAACCAGTCACGGTGGGGGCAACGCAGGTTCTCTCCTCTAATCCAACTCCTCGACCCACCAGACAGCGTTGATAAAGGTTCACTTGGTTCCCCGTCCTGAGCCCATCTATTTCCGGTGTACCCGCAGCCGTCCGCTAACCTCTGTGCTCGTGACCGTTCCTTCAGCTGCATTGAGCTGGTAGCGGCCTCCAAAGGGTTCTGGGGGAATCTGGAGGATGATATTCCCACTCACCAGGTCTCCCAGTTTGAGTGGCAGCTTGCCGTACTGCGTGCGATACCGGCGGACACCTTCTTCGAGAAAACGGATGTCCCGCTCCACGATGACTTCCTTGATACGCCACGCGAGTCCCTCGCGCACTCGCTGGTCTTGCGTCGATTGGTACATTCGTTCTAGAAATTCCATCGCGGCATCCGGATCCCCTGCTTCCACGGTCATCCTGGCAGCCAGCTTCGGAAGATATTCAGGAGAACCGGGAAGACTTGAAGCGATCCGAAAGTATTTGGCCGCGGTGGCCGGATCATGAAGTTCGTAGAAATAGTCATAACCCGCATAGAACGGAAGTTGCCAAACCTCGGGATTGTGGCGCATGCCCTTGCTCAGAATCGCGACACTCTCGTGGGGGAGTCCAGCCCACACACCCAACACGACCCCCGCCGCCTGGTAGGCAAAAGCAAACTTGGGGTCAAGATCCGTGACCACATCCACTGCATGGTATGCCCAGAGGTATCCTTGAGCGGACTGTTTCCGTTCCCCTAAATGCTGGACAGCCCGGAGCCAAATCAGGTCAGCAACCATCTGCCGATAGCCCAGTGCGGCCACCTTCAAATACTCGCCTTTCGGCAGATAAGACAGTTCTGCCGCTCTGACTGAGGCCGGGCGCCGGCGCTCCGCCTCCAACAGCAGGCCTATCGCGGTTCCCCCAATAATCAGAAGCAAACTCCCACTCAGCAACCATCCCAGCCAGGGCCCTCTGGTATCGGCCAGAATCATGTATCCAACCTCCCTTGATCCAGGGCGGCCTCCAAGCCGGTCACATCGGCGTTGAGAAAGGCTTTCTCTGTGACACCCTTAGTCCAGTTCGCATATCGTTGCTGACGTTCGAGAATCTCGCGATGCTCGTGCTTTGCCTCCTCGATTTGCTTCGAGCCCAGGTAGAGTCTGGCCAACAACTCTCGTCCCGGAAGGAAGTTCGGTTCTATGTGTACGGCCCTTTGGATGGTGGTCTGGGCGCTCTCAGGCATGCCGAGTGCCACATAGATACGTGCCAGTTCCAGACGATAAAACGGGTTGAACGGCTCAAGGTCTGTAGCGCGTTCGATGGCAGCGCGCGCAGCACGCTGCCAACCCTCCCGCTGCTCAGGCCAGGCCTTTCCAAGCGATTCTGACATCGCGCTCGATGAAGA
>JBHICF010000240.1:0-3502 GCA_046759485.1 Nitrospiraceae bacterium | reverse complement strand
AGCTGCGCCTGTCGGGCGAGCACTTTCCGAAGTGCGCGTTCCAGGAGCAGAGGGGCATCCCCGCCGCGCACGCTCCCCACTCCCCTTGCCTGCCACCCCCCAATATGGCATCATGAATTCCCTTTTTGCTGGACCTGATATAGATGGCGAATTTATTGGAATACGTGGGGAACGTACATATCTTCCTGGGACCCTACCGAGGCAATCCGATCGCCCTCTACATGCGCCGCTCAGGGGATCGTTGCCAGATCTCTCCGAAGGTCTATCCGTGGAATGGGGTAATCGGAGAGGGTGAGACGCCCAACAAGGCGGCAGCGGACTTTGAAGAAAAATGGAAAGCGCGTGGACTCGCCCAGGAGATGTTCACAGGCCCATCTTGGGAAGGTGGTATCAAGCCAGAGCGACCCGCACCGCCGAAGCCGGCCGCTCCTCCCAAACCGGCAGGAGAAGCCCCTGCAGCAGGAGCCCCTCCGGCAGCCGGTGCACCGCCCGCTCAGGACAAAGCAGCCGCGGCGCCGCCTTCACCTACGCCTTCCGCAGGTGGAACACCCAAGCCTGCCGCTCCCTCCTCAGAACAGTCCCAGTCCAGTACTCAACCGGCCGCTGGAGCAAGCCCTCCGACACCACCTCCATCACCTGACCAAACGACCGCTCCCAATTCGACTGGAGCATCCACAGCTGCGGTGGCACCCGCGGAGTCAGATCCCCCGACTGAAGAGCCATCCTCGTAGCTGAGATTACTTCGGATTCCTTCGGCAAGCTCGCAGGAATGCGAGAAACAAGCGTCGTGCCATGGTATCCCGTTCATACAAGAACTCGGGATGCCACTGCACGCCGAGCAGGAAAGAGTGGCGACGAGATTCCACCGCTTCGATGATACCGTCCGACGCGAACGCGCTCGGGACCAACGAGGTGGCTACGCGTTTGATCGACTGGTGGTGTGAGCTGTTCACCTTGAAGCTGGCTTCCCGGGTGATTCGCCGCAGCAAACTTCGCGGACTGACCTGTACGGTGTGTGAGAGGCGCCTGGCTGGTGCCGCCTGTCGATGTGGGAGTGCTGAAGGGACTTGGGAGGCGATATCCTGGATGAGGCTCCCCCCAAGGGCCACGTTGATCGCTTGCATGCCTCCGCAGATGCCTAAGATTGGGACACCTGCCGTTGCCGCTAGCCGTACCATCTCCAATTCGAAATTGGCGCGCCGGTGGGACATCACCGGAAAGCGGTAGCGTTGCCGCTGCCCGTAGAGCTCCGGAGACAGGTCCGGCCCACTGCCTGTGACCAGAAGGCCATCAACGTTTTTGAGCATTTGCCGCCGCGAAACCCGATCGGCAGCCAGAGGAAGGATCAGAGGAATACCGCCCAGATCCTCGATCGCTCGGGGGTAGAGGGCTCGCAAGAAATAGGTGGGCTCGCGGCCCCCCATATCTTGACGATCACCCGCATTAAAATCAGAGGTCACCCCGATGATGGGCTTCATGAACTCGTGCTTGGGACGGGGATTCTTCTGAAACCAGAAGGATCCTTATCGCTCCCGACCTTCTGGTGGGACACCGAAGAAGCGGATCGGTTTATTCCCCTTGAGATGATCCGGCGTAATGACGTAAGTACCCCGTAGGCAGGTGTCCCAGACCGCATTCGATGCTCTTTCGCTTCCGGCACTGAAGATATACGTGAACCCACCGAAGATTCCCCCTAAACTTGCCAGAACCACCTTCGTCACTCCGTAGGGAATCGTCAAGAAAAAACTCCCCAAGCCCATACCGTATATTGAGCCTGAGCTCTCCGTCTCTCCATTCATTGTCTCTTCCATGCCCATACTGTCTTGCGCTCCACTCACCGGTATGAAGACCAGGTGACACATTGCCAGGACAAGCAAGATCCCGACCGCTTTCAATCCGTAAGTTCTCACCGGTTATTCCTCCTTGATCTGAGGCCAGTCATCACGTCGATGCGTACCAGCCCGCTTGTGCGATGCGCGACGGACTTCCTCCTCGAAAGGCACTTGTTTATAGCAAATTCGCCATCGGATAGGAACCCCTTACGTCTAATCAATCCATTGGGGAACAGGGGTCGCGTCATCCGAGATCGAGTTCGTCCCGTACCTTGGATCTGAGCCGATGCGCCTGTTCTCGCACTGCGCGCTGTAACTCGCTTGAGAATGAGTTCACATCGACGCTCCCATTCTTCTGGGGCAAGCCAGCTTCCAGGGCAAGATCGAGTTTCAGCGCACACACCCCTTGGACGAACAGATCGCGCGCGCGACTTTCATAGTCGCCACGATCAGCAGGCGCGAGAGCAGACAACTCCCCTCGTAGCCAGTCTTCAAACCCGACAGCGCGGCGGGCATCAGCAAGTTGGGCTTCCTCCACTTCGACCGCGATTTGCACTCCACCCTTCCAACTACGCTTCTTCACGTTGAAGACACAATTGAGCCTTGAGGGATGCTCTCTGATCGGCTCGGGCCCAAAGAAGAGCGTAACGCGGTATTGAGGAGCCTCTGGAGCTGGCACGGTTGCCATAGGGGTGGCCCGCGATGAATCCAACGGGCCTGTACAAACCGTCGCATTCTAGCACACTCGCTTCCTCCAGACACCACGACAAGCTCGTTCGATTGACGGCCTCGGCACACGGCGATAAGATGCCCTTTCATGGGCGTTCCATCTAGTCATGAACATCGCGTCGCTCGAATTCAGGAAGCCCTCCGCGAGGTGGCCGGACTGGATGGGTGGTTGTTCTATGACTTTCGTGGAAGCGATCCCCTCGCCTATCGCGTACTGCAGGTCGATCCAGCCAAACATATCACTCGACGCTGGTATTACTGGATTCCCGCGGAAGGACGTCCGATCAAACTCGTGCATCGGATCGAGCCACACACCTTAGACGAGTTACCAGGCGAAACGTTTCTCTACGTCTCATGGACCGAACAGCAGGCCTGTGTGTCCCGGCTGCTTACGGGGATGAAGCGCATCGCGATGCAGTATTCTCCGCTGAATGCTATCCCCTACATCTCCAGGGTCGACGCGGGCACCATCGAGTTCATCCGTCGTTGCGGTCTCGACGTGGTCAGCTCTGCGGACCTGGTCCAGCGATTTGAGGCAGTGTGGACGGACCAGCAGCTGGCGTCTCACCGTGGAGCAGCCGACGCGTTGCGGCAAATTGTGGATGAGGCGTTCGGGCATGTCCGGCAATCCCTGCTCGCGTCAACAGTCCTGACCGAACACGGATTGCAGCAATTTATCTTGGCGAGAATCCGAGAGCACGGATTCACAACCTCGACTCCACCGATCACAGCCGTCAACGCGCATAGCGCGGACCCCCATTATTCACCGGCTGCCGAGGGATCTGCGGCGATCGCCGAAGGCGATCTCCTGCTCATGGATCTGTGGGCCAAGCGCCCGGACCCAGGAAGCGTGTATGCCGACATTACGTGGACTGGCTACGTGGGTCGGACCATTCCTTCGCGTCAGAAGGAGGTCTTCGAAATCGTGCGGACGGCCCGCG
>JBHICF010000239.1:0-3504 GCA_046759485.1 Nitrospiraceae bacterium | reverse complement strand
AAAGCCGCTGGAATCTGTTCCAGCGGCTCTCGATCCGAGTGGCGTCCCCAACGGGATTCGAACCCGTGTTGCCGGCTTGAAAGGCCGGCGTCCTAGGCCAGGCTAGACGATGGGGACGACTTACCCTTACGTCTCAATCCGAGGGATGAGGTTTGTCCTAGAATTCCGTCTATGATGAATCGTACGGGGAGCGAATGTAACAGATGGTATCTAGCGAGTCAAACCACGCTGACCCGCGGGGTCAGCACGCGGAAGATGCGTTCGAGTACTCCTAGGACACTATTCGAGGCGAGGCTCAGGAATGATCCGCTTGATCACTTTCTCGATGGTGAGCCCTTGGACCACCACGGAAAAGATCACGACGGAGTAGGTAATCGCGAGGATCACTTCACGTTCGGGGCCAGGAGGAAGGGATAACGCGAGAGCCACCGAGATTCCACCTCGCAGCCCGCTCCAGGTGAGGATCCGAATGGCACCAGGGCTAAACGACTGAAAAGGTCGCAGCAGCGACACAGGAATCCCGATCGCAATCAACCGAGCGACCAAGACGACCGGAATCACTAGCAGCCCCGCCACTAAGTACTGTGCGGTGAACGTCAGCACCAGGACTTCCAACCCGATTAGTACGAACAATACGGCATTCAAGATCTCATCGACGAGTTCCCAGAACACATCCAGGTGATCCCGGGTTTTCTCCGACATCGCGAAGAGCCGGCCGTGGTTGCCGATCAGCAGGCCCGCTACAACAATGGAAATCGGCCCAGAGAGATGGAGCGCGTCGGCGAGCGCGTAGCCTCCCGATACGAGCGCGAGGGTCAATAGCACTTCGACTTGATAGGAATCCACACTCTTCAACATCTGGTAGGCCAGAAAGCCTAGACCTAAACCGAACACCACCCCGCCGACTACTTCTTGCAGAAAGAGCCCGCCGATATGAGCCGCATTGAGCTCATGCGTTCCGGTGGCAACCTCCAGAATGACCAGAAACACCACCACACCGACCCCATCGTTAAACAAAGACTCCCCTGCAATCTCGATCTCGAGGCTCTTCGGTGCTCGGGCGTGCTTCAGGATGCCGAGCACAGCAATGGGGTCAGTGGGCGAGATGAGGGCTCCGAAGAGAAGGCAGTACAGATACGGGATCGGCATCTCGAGCCACCCGAGGATCACCCAGCTCAAGGTGCCGACGATTATGGTGGACGCTATGGTCCCGAGCGTCGCTAGCAAGCCGATACTCCATTTCCGATCTGCCAACTCGTTCAAATCGATATGAAGCGCCCCTGCAAACAGCAGAAAGCTTAAGAGACCATGAAGCAACGTCCGATCAAAGTCGATCTGGTTGAGGATCTCTTCGGCTTCGTGTTCGAAGCCGAGCCCAAACGTGCCCAGGATGATCAGCAACAGCGAGAGCACCAAAGAGATGAGCATGACTCCGATGGTCACTGGCCAGCCCACGTAGCGGTGATTCACGTAGCTGAGGACAGCCGTCAAGCTCAGGACAATTGCTAAGATGTCAAACAAGTCCATGCCTGAGACCCTTCCACGTGCGACGTCTTTCAGCACGCGACTGCTCAGCGAGCAAAGTGCGAGGAGGTCCTCGGGACTCGGTCATTATACGATTCTACGGGTAAAATGCTACGTAAACATCATCGCTCACTGGTCCGGTCACTATGCTGATCGCCTACCCTGACAACCAGACCCTCCCCCTCACCCTTGGCTTGACGCCCAGCGAACCTCGACTACACTAGTTCACAGAGAGAGGGCATGACGCCTTTGCCTGCGGGAGGATCTCATGGAACTACGCCGGTGCCCACGCATTCCCTTCCAATGTTCAATCTCGATCCTAGGAGACCAGATCGTGGGACAGGGTACGATCAGCAATCTCTCGGTCGGGGGATGCAAGATTCAGAGCAACGCGAACGTCTACATCGGGACGCAACTGGGCCTGCGTGTCTTTTTGCCTGATCACGGCTCTCCTATGGACGTCTCGCAGGCGACAGTTCGCTGGCTCATCGGAAGAGAGTTTGGGGTCGAGTTCACGCGGATGGAGCCCGAAGCACAGCAGCGGCTAAGCTTGTTCGTCCACACACTACTGTAACGTTCAGGCTTCCCTCAAGACGACGGTTATCATCGCCTGCTAGTCTCAGGAACCTGCGAGGCGAAGGACAACCTTCCTGAAATTCACTCCCCGCTCACACGGCTCAGGCGCGAACTGCGAAACAGGCTGCGGAGTCTTTCACCATGCCCGTCAGTCGAGTCAGAGTTTGCGTGGTCCTCTTGCTCATTGCCTCCACACCAGCCAGCGATATCAAAGGTCAGGCGCTGCAGGGACCCCAAGGCCACCCTTCTCAGGTCACGCGGAAGCCCATGGATGCCCAGGGGCTGTTCTTGGCCAGGACGCATGGTCGGGAAAGTCGTGGCCTACAGGAGCCGAGCAAGGCGGCTGGGGGAGAGAAGACACCTGACTACCGGTATCCCCGGATACCCCCTAAACCAGAGCCCACTCCCTGGGAACGGCTCAAGGCCTGGTTCTCCCACAAGATCCATGTCCCTCCTGAGGCAATCTTGATATCACCGGGGTTCATTTCGTTGATGACCTTGCTCAGCTTTGGAATTGTCTATTTTATCGTCTTTCGAAGATGAGGGGTCGGTTCTGGGGAACCAGGGTGGAGCTTCCGGGAATTTGTTTACAAATACAGTAGAGCGCCGTCTAACAGTGGTATAAGCGATCGGAAGACTTCCGTGGCAAGGCCAGCCATGAGAAACACTGAGCAAGAAGGCTGGCGGGTGATTGAGGGTCCTTTTGTTGGCGTGGATAGACCGGCTACTGTACTGGCGACGGTGCCAAATGGCGTGGGCACAGAACCTGTGCAAGCAGACCAGTCGCTGACTACCCCCGAGTAGCCGGTCGGGGTGGGTTCGCGCCAGAGGGCATTGCCGTGACGGCCCGGACACCACAGGACGGATGGGGGGTGGCCTGCCCCTGTCCGTCCACCCTTTTGTTTACCCGCCTTCGCAGAAAGCCACGGGTGTACACCCGTGGCTGAATGCGCGGTGGGTAACCCTCCGTAGCCTTGGCGAAGGAGGGTAACGCTTCGGCGGGTTCCGCCGAAGTATGCTCTGGGTGCCACGGCTGTAAAGCCGTGGGGCTCCACTACCTTGGCTCGTCGCCTCTGATCCTGACTACTCCCTCCCACATCGAAACCGGATGAGTGCGTCAACGCATTCGTTCACTGCGCGGAGGGAACGAATAGGAGCCTTGTGCTGCTCATCTGGTGTGCCCTGTTGGTCCTAAGAAGGATCGTTGAGGTCCGGCCACCCGGTGGCTAGGGACGGACCTCTTCTATCGCCCACCCCTCCGCGTCTCAAGTTCAGCCCCTTTCTCTCCGTCATTGCCTGCAAACTAAACATCGCCCGCCACATAAAAAGCCGTTGCTTCCATCCCCGCTCACTTCGCAGATTTCTTGTCAGGCAGCTCAAAGGTAGGGCGGCGATCCGGCGTTT
>JBHICF010000238.1:0-3540 GCA_046759485.1 Nitrospiraceae bacterium | reverse complement strand
CGCTTCCCAACGTTACATGGGAAGGCCCGCAGACCTTTGTCAGCTCGGTGCCTCAGCCGCCGACTCCCAAAGCAGTAGATCCCAAAGGTGCAGTGAGCATCGGATGGCCGCCTGTCAGGGTGGGGCCGTCACGTGTTGCCACCAATCTGGAGCTCTCCCTGGCAATAAGTGGGATAGCCCTGGTTGCCTTCATGGCCCTGCACATGGGCCTGCTCCTGAGCTCAATGGTGGGGGCAGCGACCATGGATACCCTGGCCTCCTTTCTTGAGCGGTACTACCTCCTCCATTCAGGAGCGCCGGTACTCATCTTGTTAATTTTCGCCCACGTCATCCTGGCAACCCGGAAGCTTCCCAACACCTCGCGGCAACAACTGGCCCTGGTAAAACACACGCGCACGTTGTGGCACCTCGATACCTGGATGTGGGGGGTGCAAATACTCACCGGGGTGGCCATACTGGTCTTGGTCTCCATCCACCTCTGGATAGTCCTGACAGACCTTCCCATCCAGGCCCTGAAGAGCGGAACCCGCGTCTATGGCATCTACCTCTGGTTCTACGTTCCTTTCCTTATCCTCGTGGAGGCGCACGCATCCGCCGGCCTCTATCGCATTGCCGTCAAGTGGGGCTTGATAAGGCGGCGGTGGGCGCACATTTCCTTCACTCTCTGGACAGCCATTTTCCTGGGTCTTGGATTTGCGATCTTGGTGACTTTGTACAGCATTGGAGCGAAGCCGTGAACAACGGTGTGATTGCCACAGACGTGCTGGTAATCGGTGCCGGGCTGGCGGGAGAGCGAACGGCTATAGAAGTTGCCTCGCGCGGCCTCCGGGTGATCATCCTCTCTCTGGTCCCACCCCGGCGCTCTCACTCGACCGCAGCTCAGGGTGGGATGCAAGCCGCCCTGGGCAATATGTTCATGAGCCAAGGCGACTCGCCGGACCTCCATTTTCAGGACACGGTGCGGGGGGCTGATTGGGGCTGTGACCAAGATGTCGTACGGCTCTTTGTCAATCTGGCCCCCATTGCGGTGCGGCAGATGGCCCAATGGGGTGTTCCCTGGAGCCGGGTTGAACCAGGCCCCAGGGAATTGGCCGACGGTCGGATAATTGAAGAGCCGGAAGAGAGAGAAGGGCTGATCGCTGCCAGGGACTTTGGTGGCACAAAGAAATGGCGGGCTTGCTTTGCCTCCGATGGCACGGGCCACGCCCTGATGTACACCTTGGACAACGTGGCGCTTCGCATAGGGATAGAGGTACACGACCGGTTGGAGGCTGTGTCCCTGATACATGATGGCCAGCAATGCCACGGGTCAGTGGTCCTTGATCTGCGCACAGGACAGTTGCGAACCTACCTGGCTAGGGCCACTGTCATCGCCACCGGAGGTTTCGGCCGCATCTACGGGCAGTCGACCAACGCCGTGATCAATGAAGGGACGGGCATGGCCATTGCCCAGGACACTGACGTGGTTCCCTTATCCAACATGGAAGCAGTCCAGTTCCACCCCACAGGCGTTGTCCCCGGAGACATTCTGGTGAGCGAAGCCTGCCGTGGCGATGGTGGCTATCTGCGGGACAAGGACGAGCACCGATTTATGCCTGACTACGAGCCTGAGAAGAAGGAGTTAGCCTCTCGTGATGTGGTCAGCCGCCGCATGATGCTGCATATACGAAACGGCAAAGGGGTAGAAAGTCCATACGGCCCCCACCTCTGGCTCGACATCCGCCATCTGGGCAAGAAACACATCGAGGTGAAGCTGCGAGAGGTAGCAACCATCTGTCGTGACTTCCTTGGTATCGACCCGGTGAAACAGCTCATTCCTGTCAGGCCAACCCAACACTACAGCATGGGAGGCATTCGCACCGACATCGGGGGGCGTGTCTATGGACTGAGTAGTCTGTACGCTGTGGGCGAGACCGCTTGCTGGGATATGCACGGATTCAACCGGCTGGGAGGAAACTCGGTGGCTGAGACCATTGTCATGGGCATGGTCGTAGGCACCCAAATAGCCCGGGACATGGAATCGTCCAACGACTTCCCCCCCAGGGGAGCTATTGAAGCATTGGTAAAGGACGCCCGGGCACAGGTGGAAGAGAGGATTCGCAAGCTGGCATCTGGCGGGAGGGAGTACGTGCACGACCTGCGCAAACGTATGGCGGAGATCCTCATGGAGAAGGTGGGCATCTTCCGCGATGAAAAGGATCTGACAACGGCAGTGGAAGAACTCCAGGAGCTCCATCACAGGGCCAGGTTCCTGGGCCTACATTCCAGCAGGTATGGGGCCAACCCTGAACTTGCCGCAGGGTTGCGCCTGCCGGGCATGATTCGCCTTGCTATCACCATTGCCTACGGTGCACTCCAGCGAACAGAGAGCCGGGGAAGCCACTACCGCGAGGACTTCCCCCGACGAGATGATGTGAAGTGGCTGAAGCGGACCCTAGCCACGTGGTCCTCCGGTGCTGACCTTCCTGAGCTGACTTACGAATCAGTTCGTATTACAGAAATACCTCCAGGCGAGCGGGGCTACGGCGAGACGCAATCAGTGAAGCACGAGGGGAGTATTCATGCCTAACCGCAAACTCACTTTCTCCATATTTCGTTATAACCCGTTTGATCCGAACTCGAAGCCTAGGCTACAGGACTTCGAGCTGGAGGAAACCCCTAGGATGACCCTGTTTACGGTACTGACTCGCATCAGGGAGGAGCTGGATCCAGGGCTCCAGTTCGATTTCGTGTGCCGATCCGCCATCTGTGGTTCCTGCGCTATGCTGGTCAACGGGAGGCCGCGGTTGGCCTGTCGCACCCGCACAGAGGAACTGCCAAACAAGATCACCCTCCTTCCCCTGCCTTTCTTCCATCTTATAGGAGACCTGTCTGTAGATACGGGGAGCTGGTTCAGGGAGATGGGACGGCGAATCGAATCCTGGATACATTCAAACCGGTCCTTTGACCCGGAAGCCGAAGAGGAGCGCATGTCGGACAGGGAGGCGCAAGTCATCTACGAGCTGGACCGTTGCATCGAATGCGGTTGCTGTCTCGCTGCCTGTGCGACGGCGCAAATGCGAGGCGACTTTCTGGGTGCAGCGGGGCTGGTTCGGCTGGCGCGTTTTCTGGTAGACCCCCGTGACCGGCGCTCGGACGCTGAGGTTTTCGAAGTGGTGGGCACGGACGACGGGATCTTCGGATGTATTGGTCTCCTTGCATGCCAGGACTTCTGCCCTAAGGATTTACCTCTAGGCACGCAGATGGCTTACCTGCGCCGAAAACTGGCGCGTGCAAGCTTCCGGAGACAACTTAACTGAGGTTTTGCACAGTGTATGCATGCGCGAGAAGCCAATTGCGACGTCCCACGTGCCATCGAGCAGCCAGTGGATGAGCGGAGGAATCCTGGCGGGAATGTTGGGGTACAGAGAAAAAGTTGGGGTGCATCCCGATGGCTGGCTCGATGAGCTGGATCAGATAGAAGCCAGTCGGGGCACGGTCATACCCTTGGGACATCAGCGCCCCAGGAATTTTTCCTTAAAGGATAAGCGATTACGCAAA
>JBHICF010000237.1:0-3541 GCA_046759485.1 Nitrospiraceae bacterium | reverse complement strand
ATGACCCCCTCTTTCGGATAACTATCCCCTCCAAGACGATGGCGTACATGGCATGCGGACGACCAGTGCTCATGGCCGTAGAGGGGGACGCGGCAGACCTGATCAATGCAACGGGTGCAGGCGTGACCTGCCGGGCCGGGGATGCCAAAGAGTTGGCCGGGGCGGTTCGCCGACTTCACGCTATGCCCCGGACGATGCTGAAGGACATGGGCCGTGCCGGTCGTGACGCCTTTCTTTCCTCATACAGCCGGACAGTTCTCCTTGATCGCTATGAGACGATCCTGACCGAAATTGCCGGGGAGAAGGGTCACGGGGGGGGAGCAACATGCGAGTCCTGATCCTTGGTGCCTCTGGTATGGTGGGTCATAAGTTGTGGCAGGTCTTTCGGGACGGTTTTGACACGTGGGCCACGGTGCGTTCGAGCTATCAGGACCACGCCAGCTATGGTCTCTTTGATTCTTCGCGCCTTTTGGGTGGTGTTGATGCATTTGATTTTGATACAGTCGTACGAGCCTTTGAGACAATCCAACCGGACGTTGTAATCAATGCCATTGGCATTATCAAACAGTTGCCGGAGGTGAAAGACCCGATTATCAGTATCACGGTGAACTCAGTTTTTCCTCATCGTTTGGCGAGGCTCTGCCAATCAGCCGGAACACGGCTTATCCATATCAGCACCGACTGTGTGTTCTCCGGCCGCAAGGGGATGTATACGGAGGACGACACACCTGATGCTGACGACATTTACGGCCGCTGCAAGCTCTTGGGCGAGGTAACCGGCTTGAGCTGCTTAACCCTTCGGACATCAATGATCGGCCGCGAGTTGGACACTAGGTACGGCTTGATAGAATGGTTTTTGAGTAACCGGGGTCGACGCGTGCGCGGGTATAGCAACGCGATTTTTTCGGGCTTTCCTACGGTGATCTTTGCGAAGATCATTGCTGAGGTAATCGATCGGCACCCCGATCTATCCGGCGTGTACCACGTCTCGTCGGAACCCATTAGCAAGTACCATTTGCTTTGCTTACTACGCGACACTTTCCAGGTCTCCATTGAAATCGAGCCATCTCCCGATGTCTGCATTGATCGCAGCCTCGATTCGAGCCGCTTCCGGGCCGTGACTGGTTTTGTGCCACCGGCCTGGTCGGAGATGGTGCAGACGATAGTCAGCGATCCAACACCTTATGAAGCCTGGAGGCGAGCACGTGATTCTTGACGGGAAGCGGATTCTGGTTACCGGCGGGACGGGTTCTTTGGGCAAAGCCCTTATTCGTCGGTTGCTCAGCGGTGAAGTGGGCCGTCCGGCGAAAGTCATCGTCTTCTCCCGCGATGAGGCTAAGCAACATGATATGCGCCTGGAGTACTTACAACGCCGGGCGGCCACCGACGATATTATCTATCAGAATTCCAGGGACCTCCTGGCCTTTCGTATCGGCGACGTCCGCGACTACTCTTCCCTGCTCCAAGCCGTGCGTGAGACCGACGTGGTGTTCCATGCTGCGGCGCTGAAACAGGTTCCTACCTGTGAGTATTTCCCCTTCGAAGCGGTCCAAACGAACATCCTTGGCGCACGAAATCTGGTCCGCGTGATCCAGGAAAATGACACTTCCGTCGAACTGGTAATTGGCGTCTCCACCGATAAGGCGTGCAAACCGATTAACGTCATGGGGATGACCAAGGCGGTACAAGAACGGATTCTTATCCAGGCAAACCTAGAATGCCCCAAGACTCGCTTTACATGTGTTCGCTATGGCAATGTGATTGCGTCGCGGGGGTCGGTCGTTCCTCTTTTCTTCGATCAGATTCGCCAAGGGGGGCCAGTGACAATAACCATGAAGGAAATGACACGGTTCCTCCTGAGGATGGATCAGGCGGTAGACACCATTTTCGGTGCTGTTGGTGGTGGTCTCCGTGGCGAGACTTACGTTCCGAAGGTGCCATCGGCATGTGTGGCGGACATTGCCGAGGTCCTGATCAACGGGCGAGATATCCCCATTGTCTATGTTGGCATCCGTCCTGGAGAAAAGGTGCACGAGATCATGGTCTCTGAAGAGGAATGTTACCGAACCCTTGAGCGAGGGGGTTACTATGTGATCTGTCCCCTCCTTCCTGAATTGCGCGAGGCACCGATTGATCAGCCAAACCTAAAGGATGAGTACTCCTCCCAGCATGTGACTTTGGACCGCGAGGGGCTGCGAGCACTGTTGATGCCGTACATCGAGCCGGAATTAGAGAGGATCCAGGCATGAAACTGATGACGCTCTTCGGCACGCGGCCGGAAATCATTCGACTGAGCCTGATCATTAAGCAACTTGATCGTTTCTGTAAGCATGTGATTGTACATACGGGCCAGAACTATGATGAGAACCTCAGCGACGTCTTCTTTCGCGAGCTAGGTCTGCGTCAACCTGATGTATATCTGGGTGTGCAGGCGTCCGATTTCGCCGAACAGGTTGGACAGATTATTACGCGAGCGAGCAAAGTGATGGGAGATGTGAAGCCGGATCGGGTGATGATCCTTGGAGATACCAACAGCGGGCTGTCGGCTGTAGTTGCTGCCCGCCTGGGGATCCCGGTTTTTCATTTGGAGGCAGGAAATCGCTGTTATGATGACCGCGTACCGGAGGAAATCAACCGGCGCATTATTGACCATTGCAGTACGGTATTGATGCCATACACCAACCGCAGCAGGGACAACTTGCTACGCGAGGGGATCGCATCTGATCGAATTTTTGTTATAGGAAATCCAATTTACGAGGTACTCAACACATATGCTGCCCAGATCGAGACTGGGCAGGTCTTGCCCCGGCTCGGGTTGGAGCCGCAACAGTACTTCCTCGTCACTATGCATCGGGAAGAAAATGTGGACGAATCAAGTCGGCTGAAGAGTCTTCTCGAAGGTTTAGAGAGAGTGGGGGAGAAGTATCAACAACCGATTGTCGTCAGTCTACACCCGCGTACACGAGACAAGATGCGCCAATATGGCTTCGAGGCGCGCTCTGAAAATATCCGATTCTTGAACCCACTTGGATTTTTCGACTTTGTCGCTTTGGAACGCAACGCACGCTGCGTTCTCACTGACAGCGGCACTGTGCAGGAGGAATGTTGTATCTTTGGGGTGCCCAACGTGACAATCCGGGACGTCACGGAGCGGCCTGAAACCGTCGAATGCGGAAGCAACATTCTTTCCGGTGCACACCCAGAGATGATTATGCAGGCGGTAGATATTGCGCTCGATTCCTCCCATGAGTGGACACCACCTTCGGAATATGTCGCTCCGCACGTATCGGCGAGAGTAGGAAAGATTGTATTAGGGTATCGCCATCAGCCCCTTCGTCGCTAACCCGTGGAGCCAATTTATCCCTCTCATCGCTGCACGAAGGAAAAGGACAATGGAGCCAGACCTTGAAACAAGGGTGGTGCCACTGACGGGCGCGGCTCCTCCTGAGCCGCTGGTGAAACGGCTCTTCGACCTAGCTCTAGCCTCCTCTGGTCTCGTACTTTTTTCCCCCCTGTGGATGCTGATCAGCGTTGCGATCTA
>JBHICF010000236.1:0-3550 GCA_046759485.1 Nitrospiraceae bacterium | reverse complement strand
TGATCAAGGATGGCATATAGAACAATGGTACGTTTGATCGGCTCCAAAGTACGGCTTCGCATCGCATGAATCCAGTCCTTCCAAGTTGCTCCTTCCCGCGCAAATCTGATCCACCACACCCGCGAACTCAGAGTCTTGTAACTATCCACTCGCTCATATCCCACACCCAACGTCCTTAACTCACGTTCGAGAGCTTTCGCGTCCTCCTCGGGTGCAAAGATCAACGGACTCGGACCCCCTTTGTTCGAGACATCATCCGTCGTAAGGACGAGTCTCTGTTTGAGACTCCGGCCCATTGTAATGGGTAGAAGACCCGGCTGTGGTCCTCTGTATAGGATGACTGGTCGTCCCTCAACCTCCTTGAAAATCCTCGGGGGAATCTCATTGACACCCAGGCTCGGATATAAAAAGCCGAGCAGCATCATCCAGAGTACTGTCGCCGATAATGCCATAAGAAAGAGCCGGGTCCCCTGCCACCAAATCATGGTGAAAACCGCATATCCCACCAGGACAGCAGCAAGCCCCCCTGTCGGCGTTTTAAACCACCAACAGAATCCGGCAAAGAGGAGTACAACGAAAGACGTGACGATCATTCCTACGCGCGCATGAATCTTGATTGGCCGTTGAGCATTCGATTCAATCATCGCAGCGCAGAGTAAAGCGATTGGAATAATGGATCCAATCAGGTAACGAATGAAGGTTTTGATAAATAGGAACGGCAGGATACTCAGGCCCAGCCAGAGTATAAGCATAGTCCTTCGGCCTTCAACCTCAAGAAGATTTGTTGGAAGCGCGTTCGGTTGAATCAAGAGGTGTATAAGTAAGAATGTCCATGGGAAGGCGATGATCGCTGGGCCGATCAGGGGGATCAAGGTAAAATTCCCGAACTGACGCGCAGCAATATCGTGCTGTATCATTGCGACGCTGTAGTCGGGATACAACATGTAAACGTACAGAAACCACGGTACGGTAAGTCCCAGGAAAAGTAGAAGCGATCCGATAAGCGCACGGTTGCGCCGCAGAACCACAGATCGGACTTCGCGGTTTACGATGAGCAACGCCAAGACGCCGGAGCCAAAGACAACGAAGACGATAGGACCCTTTGTGAGGAAGCCTCCCGAGAGACATATGGTAACCCCCACCAGAAAGGTTATACCATCACGCTTGCACCATTTAAGGAACCAGTAGAAGCCAAAGCCACCAAACGTCGCGGTAGGGACGTCAAACAGCAGATACTTGCTCTGAATCGCTACCCCTGCCGTGGAAAGTGCGATCAGCCCTGCACAAAGGCTGTACCTAAGATTCTCAGTGAACTCGAAGCCGATCAGGGCTACCACCAGTACGAAGAGTGCTGCGAACAACACACTCACCATTCGAGCACTAGTGAGCGATACACCAAACACCTCAAAGCTTGCACGAGTCAACCAACTGATCATCGGGGGCTTTTTGACAAACGGGGCACCGTCCAGGATCGGTACAATCCACGCATCCTGTTCTATCATGGACAAAGCTGTTCTGAGATAGACGAAATATTCATCCTTTGCTGTGACTCCAGTCACTTCGCCGATGCCCGGGGACAGAGCGATGACTGAGGCAAGAAACAAGAGAGTGAGAAGAACGTATCTTTGCCTCTGACCGAGTTCTGCGAACATCTGAAAGAGAGAGCTCATGGGGATCTGCGAGAGAGCAGTTTTGTCGCGTCCGATGTCGAACTCGATTCAACTCGGATAGAACGTCTCCCCCTAAGGATATCGTTTCGGGACACTTGGGTACGAGGAAGAAAAGCTCCTCCCCCGGTCGGATGGCAAGATCGATTGGTCAACAACACTAGCATCAACTCTCTTCCGCTATAGGAATAGCTCCCGCAGGCCACTACTCGACCCGCATACCTCGTGAGAATATCCCTCACTGCTCGTTCCTCTGCGAGGAAGTAAAGCGGGGCGTCTTCAGTGACGCGGCGATCCAACGGCGCGAGATTCGCTATCGGCCTCATATCCCGACCGAAGTAGAACGAAATAGTGTCACTAAAGAACCCGTACAGCCACACCTCGCTCTCCTTCGGCAAGAGCTGTCTGAGGGAGGCCCCGATCACTTGCGCGGAACGATGCGAATCCAATGTCGGCTCATAGAACCGAATTGCCCAAAGCCAGAGCCAGAAAAAGGCCACCGCTAAGGCCCCAAATGTCCGAAGGTACCGGCGTCGTCGCACCTCGCGAACGGCCACGAGCAACACGAGAGGGAGTAAGGTCAGGGCGACACTTGCGACCAGCGGTTGCGTTACCTCGACGAACGGCCAGGCAAAATCAAATCCTCCTAAGGCCACGATAATCACTACTCCGATTCCCAGGGCTAGCAGGATAGAGCAAATCACTTGGAGATACCGATGGAACCATTGTGCGCTTTCTTTCCCCGCGGATATTAGATACTGCCACACGTATGCAATCATGAGGGAGGCAGGAGGCAGAATCGGAAGCACATAATAGGGGCGTCTCCTATGTGGTGTGTTGGCCAGAGAGAACGCCACAAAAATAACCAGGAACCAAATGGCAGCAAAACGAAGGGCAGGAGGAATTCCGTTCCCCCCGTTCCGGTACCTTCGCCAGACCGCTGCCAGGCCAGGAAGGAAGAGGCTCCACGGAGCGAAGCTCAAGGGAAAGGTCACGCAATAGAATCCATAGTAATACCACGGAAGGCGCTGAAGGCCCTTCATGCTCGGTTGATACGACCATAGGATGTCAAAGAGGCCCGGCCACGGCGATACCCCATACAAGAGAAAGACTCCGAGGTACCACGGGAGCGTGATGGCCGCATAAATCATCAAGCCTGAGATCCAACGCATCCTGTAAAGGGCAGATAGGTCTTTCTCGATTGCGAGATACGTTAGGATCACAGCAATGGAAAGTAAGAGGCCCATGGGTCCCTTGGCCATCGTGGCGAGACCCATGGCCGCATACATGAGCCACCAGGCCCGCTCCCCCCACCATCGATGGTACACCGCGTAAAAAGCCACCAGGGATAACGTGAAAAAGAAGGTAAAGACCTGATCCGTGAAACTGGTCCGCCCCATGATGAGAAAATGGCCGCTGGTCAATAGCACAAAGCCGGCGATCCCACCGAAGAGGGTTCCCCCGAGTCGCTTTCCCCACCAGAAGATCAGCATGACCGTCCCCAGGGTGGCTGAGGCGGATGGAAACCGGGCGGTCCATTCGTCGATCCCTCCCCAGACGAGCCCGGCCAGATGAATGAGCCACACGTTGAGAGGCGGTTTAAACATCCAGGCGGCTCCCCTCCGGTATGGCACCATCCAGTTGTCCCTGATCTCCATCATCAGAACCGCCAAAGGGTATCGTGCCTCCATCGATTCATACAGGGCGCGCTGGTCGAGGCGATAGAACAACAGGATGAGACCGCAGATCAGGAGCAGGGAGGGGATGCCCCACCGGACCACCCGGGATTGCGGAAGGCCCGAAATTCCTGTCCCCCAAGAAGCCCCGCCCTGCCCCTGACGCTCCATGCCGTCTTGTCGCAGCTCTAACTGGCTCATACCGGA
>JBHICF010000235.1:0-3561 GCA_046759485.1 Nitrospiraceae bacterium | reverse complement strand
CTCTGCCAATGCAATGGGGTCTATCCAGGATTCGCTCGCTGCTCACCACGTGCTGTTCTACCTTGAGCCCGGCGCCCCGAGCACAGAACCGCCCACGGCATGGGGCGCGGCGTCTACCGGCAACTGAATCAAACATACCTCGGAAGGGGCTGGCTGTCCAGAAAACCCTGTATTATTAAAGGAGTCCGCAATAATTGTCTTCCAGGGCAAGGCAGGGAGTGAATGACGCTGAGCCTTAGGGAAAGACAGGAAGAAATGACTATCCTACTCGAGGTGTCCTGCAGTCCTCATCGAGGGAGAAGCAAAACCAGCCTGTCGATGCGCCCATCTTTCATATGGAACTTCACCCAAGATCCCACTGCGAGGGCGCTCCACGCCACGGTTTTTCCCTCGTCATCGACGAGGGCCAGTTCACCATGGAGCAAGTACGCTCTCCCGTCGATCCGGATAGAGTTCGTCTGTTTGCCTGTGACCTGTCCAGATGGCCAGCCGGCCGTATCCATGACGACTGACGCCTCGGCAGATCTGTCGGCTACCATTCCGACCGAACCCGTGGCGAAGACGATCACCCCGATCACGAGCCCTCCCAAGGCCTTCAAGAAGAGGTCCGGGATACCAGCAAAGCTCAGGCGTCTGGATCTGGATTCGTGTGCGTCTGGTTTCACGATGATTGCCTCCTAGATCTTCCGTTGACAGGTATCGCCGGTGGCCGTGCAAGCATAGATGGCCGTGACGCGACTGGTCGCGTTGGTGGCCGCGTTCGTGCCGACGCAGTCGATTCGGTACATGATTTCGACTCCACCGCCAGCGGCTCCGCCCGCCGTTCCCTCATACCCGGCCGCGAACTGCAACGATCCTCCCGCTTTCCCTTGCGCGTACAGTCGATCGATATCTCCGGTGACGACGAAATTATTGACGTTCACCGACGTATTGGGGGCGACGCTCGGATCATCTGCGTTATTATCCGACTGTCCCAGGATCTCTGCCTGCAATGTCGCGCGATTCGCTACCACGACTGGGCCGGCCGGAGCGTCGAACGCGGCGTCCAATTGGGCCTGCTGGATGGTGTCATGGAGGATCTTCACCGCGCTATCCAAACAGCCCTCCGCGGCACCTGTCGCCGCTTCCCCGATCCTCATGAATCCCGCCATACGGTTCTCAAGGGCTGTCAAGCTGATGGAGGCGATGCCGACCACCCCCATAACAATCATCAGCATCAAGACGGTCAGCAGGGCCACTCCCTGCTGGTCTCGCAACAGTCGCATCGCAGAATGGCACCGGAATGTCTCTGGCTGAGCACTCATAATCCAAGATTCCTTATCTCGACCGTCCGGGTCATGGCCCGGCGCCGGAATTGTGGGTAGGTCGCAGCGTTGTACCAGGCGGCGTTGAGATGATTGTGATCCTCGACCTGGAGGGGGACCGGGGAGCTGACCGGCACCGTCCCGTCTTCCGACGTCCCGCCCGCCTGTAATTCTCTGGCTACGATGCTCATCCGAACGAGTCGGATGGTATCAGGCACCTTCGGGGCTGTTCCCCATGCGTCGTCGAAGATGAAGTCGCCACCGTCGAACGCACCATTACCGTTCTGGTCATCGATGAGTTCGTCTACGAAGGCCGGATTGGGCGGCGTCGGACCGCAGCCGTCACAGGCATAGGCAAACTGGAGATCCTCGATCCCGTCGGCGATGGGCACCCCGTTGCGGAGCAGGCATGTATTGGCGCCCCCGCAGGTCGCCACGTTCGTGCTGATCTGATACGCGACGCATTGCAGCCAATAGACCGGCGTGCCGACCGGGAACGTAGCGGGCGCCCCAACATTAGTGTTGAGGCCCAGTGCAGGGTCGCCGGGCAAAGTGGCTACTGTCCTGGCGACCAGTCCATTGATTGAGATCGAGTCGCCTATTGCAATCCCAGAAGCTGTCACTTCACCACCAAAAAGGTTGATAACGTTAGCTACCGGTCCTCCGTCGAACTGTGCGGACAGGGTCCCGATCTCTGTTGGCACGACAATGCTGATCGAATCTGCATTGCTGTCGACCCCGCCGGTATTCTGGTCAGCGGGAACGATCGCGGTATTGCAGGCGCCAACGGCCCCGGCCATACCGAACCCAGCCGTCCTGAGGTCCTGGGTGATCAGCTCCACGGCGACCCGCGCGTTTTGCTGCATCTCGGTCACGCGAGTGTTGACCGCCGAGGCCCGCTGCTGAGTCGACATGAGCGTGTAGGCACTGAGCGCCACGAAAGCCGAAATGAACAAGGCCGCCATGACCTCGATAAGGGAGAACCCGTGAGCTTCTTGCCACCGCCCACGGCTGCATCTCCTCGGGTGTTGTCCGTCCAGCTTCTTCATAGCGACGGTGACATAATCGACGAAAGAAACAGAGAATGGTTGATAAAACGACCTGTCCAGTTCACCTGGACCGTCACCAACTGTTGATCCAATGCTGCCGGCCCCTGTGCAGTCACCGTGACAAATCCCTGCACACCGGGCAATGAGGTCATGGTTTCGAGCCTAGATTTCCACTGTGCATAATCCCCTCGAGCCATGGGCTGTGCAACCGGGGGCTGGGTGCCAGCAACGAGGGTATCAATGCCGTTGTAGTCAGTCACATTCGGGGCGTTATACCGAATGCGTTCCATCATGTCGGTCGCCAGATTCGTGGCCTGAGAGAGCTCACTCGCATCGACATTGCGCGTGAGTGCGATATCTTGCAATGCGGCCATCCCCAGCATGCCGATCGACAAAATGACGATGCTGACCAGACCTTCGATCAGGGTGAACCCTTTCTCGCCAGCTTTTGAACGGCACATGCGCTGTGTCATCTTGTTCCGCATATCCTGCTCGAAGAGTTTACGAGGCCAACCGGACGCCGCTTAGCCCGCACAGGTCGGGGCTGCCTGCGGACACCACTTCGTTTTGCCTCCTGGAGTGACCTGGATTGAAAACGTGACCCCTTGGTTGTTGGTCAGCGTGATTGTCTGGTTCACAACTCCACAGCCCGTGCACAGACCCAGGGAGTTGAACGTCAGGACGGCAGGGCCGCCGAAACCGGTAACGGCGCGATTCATCGTGATCGGAGGCAGTACACGACCAACGGCATCGGTAAATGTGGCCGTGACCGGGACGGCCCCACCGCCCGCTAACGTCATCGTCACGGTACGGTTGCGGGCCATCGCTCCCATCCTTGCGGCGTTGAGATTGGCTCGGAGTTCCGTGGTCGCTCCCTTGAGTTGGCTCCTTGCAGTCATGGCCATGAAGTTCGGAACCGCGATGAATACACTGATCACGATGATCGATATGGCCAGCATGATCTCGGGGAGCGTGAACCCTGCCTCCCCGTGTTTACCAATCAGTTGTGCGTGTCGGACGGATTCCATAGTTCCCCGTACTGGAGATGAGCAATGTTTATGCCCGTCATCCCGATCCCGACTAACAGTCACAACTCATTGGAATCATTAGAAATACACAGACAAATATACATAATGACCAGTATACCGCTCGCGTCCAAAAATGCCAAAATGCCGAACAGTGACAAATTTTGCCGCCCCACTCGAATC
>JBHICF010000234.1:0-3596 GCA_046759485.1 Nitrospiraceae bacterium | reverse complement strand
CCTCCTTGAGACCTAGTTGGGCAAACCTCTTACATCAAAAAAAACCACCGCTCGCCCTACCGCTTCACCCCGGTCAACACCGAAGCACGACGAAACTCGGACTTTACAAGCCGTTTCTTTTCCCAATAGTAAGCGACATCCCGCCCTTCTGTACTCGAATCCGGTTAAAGTCTCTCCGCTTGCTCAGCTCTTCGACCAATGTAACCAAAGGCTGGCTTGCGCTGAGGTATTCCTTCGGTGGCCCACCAACGTGTGTGGCATCAATTTCGTCTTGACTGAGAATCATCCGAAGCATCATCTCCTCGTCAGAGACACCGCGCCCCCCCATTTTGCGCCGCAATTCCTGAATGGACGGCTCCGGGGGCTCCCAACGTGCCAGTTCCTTGGCACGGGACCTGCTCATGATCTTGTCTTTGACGTTGGGATCCATCGAGGAACCCCCCTCTCTGCCCCAGCGCCCCAATGCGTATTGGATGACCGAATCCGTTACCTGCTTGTACCGCTCTCCGACGATCACGTTGATCGCCGCTTGGCTTCCTACGAATTGAGAAAGCGGCGTGACCATAATTGGGTAACCGAACTCGGCACGAACCTGGGTGGCTTCCTCAAGGGTCTCTTCCAGCCGATGCTCTAGTCCCACGAGCCGGAGTTGGTGGCGGAGGTTCGAGATCATTCCTCCTGGTACCTGGTGAAGATATTGAGAATAATCGTACTCGACCGGGGCTCCAATCGGAAAGCCCTCCCGTTTTGCTATAAACGTGAAGTGCTCCGATACGGGCTTCACCGATTCCTCATCTACCGCCGGCGTATAACCCAAAGCACGAGCATTACTTGCGACGTTGAAGAAGGAAGGGTTAGAAGAGGCATTGGCCAGAGGTGGTATGGCAGTGTTGACCGTCTTGACTCCGAGCTTGATGGCCTCCAGGCAGCACAGTGGCCCCAGCCCTGTGGTGCAGTGTGTGTGAAGCTCGAGGTGTTTCCCATTGCAATTCTGTAAAATCAAGGGAACGAGTATCCGTGTGCGCTCGGGCGTCAATAGCCCTCCCGGGTCCTTCAGACAGAGGCGGGAGACCTCGAGCGTTGCGGCTTCACGAGCCTTTTGAGCATAATACTCATCGGTATGCTTGGGTGAGACCGAAAAGATGAGATTCACCAGCGGATCAAGCCCGAATTCTCGGGAGGTCTGCACCTTCCGCTGCCAGCCAGAAAGATCGTTCCACTCATCTGATATACGGATCTGTCTCAATCCGTTAGCAGCCAAACGTTCTATGAAGAGTCGGTACAGGGACTGCGGAGTGATTTCAAAATTGTTGAACCTCCCTGCAATGAGTCGAAGTGGGGTTTTGGTGATCCGTTGCGAAACGAGCCGAATACGTTCCCAAGGGTCTTCCCGGAGTTCACGGACGCATTTCTTGAAGTGAGAGCTGGATATTAGCTCAATTGCCTCAAATCCTGCATCGTCCATCTGCTTTGCGACGGAGAGCATCATACCTGTGGTCATCCGTTCTGCCCAAAGGCTTTGTTGTCCGTCGCGAAGAGTGGTGTCGACAAATCCGATCTCGTTCACATGCCCTCCCGTGACGCTAAACGGAAAACTGGTCAAGCCTGCTCTCGACCCAGCGCGTATTCACTTCTCCCTCCGTGTAACCGAGCTGACCTAGCAGAAAACGCAAAAACGGAATGGTCGTTTCCACACCACTCACAACAAAGTTGTCCAACGCGTGGCGCATCCGCTCAACTGCCTCCCGTCGATCGGCACCCTGGGTTATAAGCTTTGCGAGCAGCGAATCATAATAGGGAGGAACGAAATATCCCGGAAAACAATGGCTGTCAACTCGTATGCATGGTCCCTCGGGGGGGCTCCACTCGATGATCGAACCGGGACACGGTCGAAATCCATCTTTCGGCGACTCCGCATTGATACGACACTCCACGGCATGCCCCGTGAACCTCACATCCGACTGAGAGAACGCAAGCGGCTTTCCATCGGCGATACAGATTTGTTCTTTCACCAAGTCTATGTCTGTGATCATCTCGGTCACAGGATGCTCGACCTGAATTCGTGTGTTCACCTCGAGAAAATAGAATCTTCCACTGTCCTGGTCCACAATAAACTCCACGGTGCCGGCGTTTTCGTAACGCATCTCCTTTGCTACGGTCACTGCCGCACGCTGGATCTCCTCTCTGAGATGGTCTGAAATAGACGCTGCGGGGGCTTCTTCTATGAGCTTTTGATAGCGGCGCTGTAATGAGCAGTCCCGCTCGCCGACATGAATCACATTCCCAAACTGGTCACCGAGAACCTGGACCTCAATATGCCTTGCGTTAGGAATATAACGCTCGACATACAGCGTCTCGTCGCCAAAGGCCCCACGCGCTTCCGCAGTCGCTGTCTCGAAGGCCTCTTTTAGCTCCCCGGGACCAGTCACGTTCTTTATTCCGCGCCCCCCACCACCTGCGGCAGCCTTAAAGAGAACGGGAAATCCAATCTCTTTTGCTATTGCGAAGGCCTCCTGGACGTCCGTGACCTTTTTAGAGCCGGGCACTACTTGTATTCCATACCCGCTAACCATGGATCGAGCCAACAGCTTATTGCCCATCTTCCGGATATGTTCGACACGCGGTCCAATGAATTTCAGTCCATACTTCGAACAGGCCTCAGCCAACTCAGGCTCCTCAGCGAGAAATCCATATCCAGGGTGAACGGCATCCGATCCTGTCCCAGTTGCCGCAGCAATGATCGCCTCTACCCTCAGATAGCTATCTGCAGAGCGTGCTGGGCCGATGCAGACCACTCGATCGGCCACCTTCGAAGGTAGGCTTTCCCTGTCAGCTTCCGAGACCGCAACGACCGACTCTATTCCCAAGGCCCGACACGCCTTGATGATCCGGACGGCAATTTCGCCTCGATTCGCCAACAGAACACGCGAGATGGTCATCCCGGCGGACCCTTCCCAACCGACCTCCCCTCCGGGCTGACCAGGAAAAGAGTCTGACCGTACTCCACGAACTGGCCGCTTTGGACACAGATCTCTGCAACGACGCCCCGTACCCCGGACTTGACGGCGTTGAAGACTTTCATCACCTCTATAAGGCCTACGGTCGTGTCCTCGTCGACGAGCCCCCCCTCCTTAACAAACGGGGGTGCCCCTGGTTCCGGAGTTATGTAGAACGTCCCCAGCATCGGTGCGGCGATGGGTACAGTCCCCTCTTTGATGCTGCCCTTTTTTGGTTTTGCAAAAGGCCGGTCGCCCTCTTTATCGGCCTGGGCTTTACTCACTTTGGGCTCTGGCCTTGTGGAAATTTCGGAATCAGCTGAAGCCTCAAGCGCAGGCTTATCTGGGGTACTGCCTCCGGTTCCCCCCTTGCTCACGGTCAGCCTCAGATCTCCCATCTGAAGTTCCATGAAGTCAAAGCTCGATTTTTCTATCAGATCCAAGATCTGAAGCACTTCGTCTTCGGTCAATTCCGTAACGTCACCCTCCAATTCGTATGCAAGACCCGCTCCGAAAGCGCCGATATCCATCAGATACCACCAGCTCAGGAACTTAATGCCCTGCGGTCAGTACAACGAAATGAAAATGGAAGCCAAGATG
>JBHICF010000233.1:0-3602 GCA_046759485.1 Nitrospiraceae bacterium | reverse complement strand
CGTGTCCATGTCGATGTCGAAGCGAACGACGCGGCCTTGGAGATCCTGTTCCGCCCAGCTTTGTGGAGAGGTCCGCGCCAGCGGAACAAAATCCCAGTCCTTGCCCTGCTGCTCGTCAAACTCCAGGTGGCGCGCGACCGGAAACAGGACGGCAAAGCTGAAGTCCTGGGTAATCTCATGCTCGGTGAAGGTACGGACCATCAACGAGGTCAGGTCACCGAGCGCGAGCCGGTCTTGTAGATCGACCAGCACGCCCTGGCCCGCCTCGACTCCCCACTGCTGAAGGAGATCATCCAGGCCGGCTCGGGAGTCGGGATCCAGCAGCAAGAGCAGTCGGCCGCCGTCAGAGACGTAGCGGTTGATTCGCTCTTTTTCTTCGGGCGTGACTGGATGGGTCGGTCCGGCAATCACGAGGACCGACGTGTCCTTTGGCACCTCGCTCTCCTTGATCAACAGGAGCGATTGCACGTCGTAGCCTTGATTGATCATGGCCTCTTCCGCAACCGAAAGACCATTCCGCTCGGTATCAGCTGTCGGTCGTTCCCCGTGGCCTTCCAGAAAGAGAATCCGCTTCTTGGTGTCTTTCGAGACCCTGATGAGCGCGCCGGTCATTTCTGCCTCAGAAGGCGCGGTGACACGAGCCGATTGGGCTCCGCTCTCGAAGACTGCCATATCCATGCGTGTGATGCCGTATTGCCGGGCGACACCGGGGCTGCGCTCGGGATCCACATATTCGACCGTGAGCTTCTGGCCGTGGTGCCGATAGCTATCGAGCAGGTCGCGATAGGTCGAGTACCCCGCACTTTGTGCCTGGGTAAACACGGTGATCTTCACGTCCCGTTCGAGTCCTCGGAGGACACGCAGGGTTTGAGGCGCGAGCGTGAAGTGTTGCGTCTCTGAGAGATCCCACCGTGTTGAATGGCGTGCCGCGAGCACGTTGATGATCACGACAATGCCGGCAAACAGTAGGACGGAGATGACGCTGTTCAGGCCGAGTCGTGTCGACCGGCGCGCCGCAAACGCCTGGAGGGAGCGGAAGTGGGAGACAAAGAAGAAGGTCAGGCAAATGAGCGCGAGCCCTTCGGTCAGGGTGACGAGCCAGAGTTTGTCGGGCGCAATGCTATACGCGATGAGCCCCGCCACTCCGAGTGCGGCCCCAATGAGGCCGATGGTTTGGGTCAGTCGAGTCATTTCCAGCGTTGGGAGTCCACAATGCGATGGGCGAAAAACAACATCAGAACCAGGCCACAGATGTAGTAGACAATATCCTTGGTGTCGATCAGGCCGCGAACCAGGCGGTCGTAATGCTCAATAAAGGAAAGGTACGACAGCGTATTCCCCACCGGGGTATCCCCCACTACCGCGCCGAGGAGACTGAGTAGCCAGAAAAGGATCAGCGTCCCGAAGCTGAGTAAGGCGGCCACGACTTGGTTCTCGCTCATGGCTGAAGTGAGCACGCCCACAGCCAGGAACAAGGCGCCCATCAGGACGAGGCCAAGATATCCGGTGAGGACAGGATTCCAATCAAAGCTGCTATAGGTGTTGAGGACGAGGGGAACCACCAGCGTCATGGTCAACATGCCGAGGTAGATCACAAAGACCGCGAGAAACTTGCCGACGACAATCTCGTTGACACCGATCGGGGAGGTCATGAGCAACTCAAACGTGCGGAGCTTCCGTTCTTCCGCAAACACGCGCATGGTGAGCACCGGGAGCACAAGCAGGAGGATGATCGCCGTGCTGTAGAAGGTAGGCCGGAACACCAAATCGTTCAGGTTGAGCTGAGCGGCTGCGCCCTGCATCTGCATGAGCTGCACCGCCTGGGCGCCCGCGATCACCACATTGGAGTAAGCGAGGACGCCGTGCACAAGCAGGAAAACACCCACGACGACGTAGACCACCGGGGATACATATGCCGAACGAAGTTCCTTGGCGATGATCGCGTTGACGGGGGTCATGAGTTCGCCGGGTCTTGCGAGGAGAGGTCCGTCCGGTAGGACGCGGGCGTCTCGCCCCCCGCTTCCAAATCTTGCTCCTGCTGTGTCAACCGCAAGAAGACATCCTCAAGGGTCATCGAGATGGTCTTTAGCTCGAGCAGCCCCCATCCCTGGTTGACGATGAACCGCGCGATGTCCTCGCGTCGGTCTCGGCCGAGGTCGCATTCCAGCAGGTATGCACCCGTGTCGCTCGGCTCGAAGACGCTCAACACGCCCGGAAGGGCTCTGAATTGCTCCGCGAGATTGGCCGGCGGCGATTTGACGGTCACGCTCAACTTATCGGACCGCCGCAATCGCGCAGATAGTCGTTCGGGCGTGTCGACTGCGACGATTCGCCCGTCATTGATGATCACCACACGTTGGCAGACCGCCGTGGCTTCCGGCAGAATGTGCGTGCTGAGGATGACTGTGTGCGAGCCGGCGAGGCTTCGGATCAGCTCACGGATCTCGATTATTTGCTTCGGATCCAGCCCCACCGTAGGCTCATCCAGGATGAGGACAGAGGGATCATCCAGCAGAGCCTGAGCCAACCCGACCCGCTGCCGATACCCTCGGGAGAGGTTCGCGATCAGACGAGACCGTACATCACCCAGGGCCAGGCGCTCGACGACCCGGTCCGTTCCTCTGCGAAGGTTTGTGGCATTCATCCCCTTGATACGTCCTACGAAGGTGAGGTATTCGGTGACCGTCAATTCGTGATAGACAGGGGGGGTCTCGGGCAGATAGCCGGTACGGCGTTTGGCCTCCATCGGTTGATCGAGGCAGCTGAAGCCTGCCACCCGAGCCCAACCTTCGGTGGGCGGGATGAAACAGGTCAGGATGCGCATGGTGGTCGTCTTGCCGGCTCCATTGGGACCCAGGAAGGCGAGCACTTCACCCTTCTCGACAGAAAAGGTAATATGCTCAACGGCAGTGTGATCACCAAACCGTTTGCTTACGTTATGAACTTCAATCATGAAGGGAGGCCCTCAGCGTCAGACCATCGAATGTATCCTGCGAATGTGTCCTAGCGAATCTGGCCTGGGACCGAACTGGCAGTTTCTCATGAGCGGTCCATCCGGCCGGGATATTAATAACGGCCGGCTGGAGATCAGTCAAGTGGCGATCTTTTCACTCACCGGGCTCGGCGGGCTCGATGGTGATTTGAAGACACCGTAAAATCTGCTATAGTCGGGGCGGGTCTGCCTGGGAAGCACCTGACAGCAGTCAGGCTGTCCTCCCAGGGGTTTCAGCGGTGAAACGTCCGTGTTCTTCCCTGCAGTGGTACTCACTCTGTTGCAGGGCATCGCTGCCCATCTACATGAGGAGGTGTTCGTGGCATTTCGCACACTACAGCTAGTCTGTGCACTGAGTCTTGTGTTCCTCGTGGGCTGTGCCTCGGGCGATGAGGCGTTTATCCTTGACGTACAACCGAAGGCTCCGGCCACCACGCCGGCCTCCGGAGAAGATTCAGGAGAAGATTCAGCAGCGGGTTCAGAAGAACCTGCCAAAGAAGATCCAGTGCTCACCGCCGTGGTGAAACCCTTCGAAGACGCGAGGTCCGAGACGGGTCGGGTCGGTGTGCATACCAGTCGGGGAGGCAGCGAATCCTCCATCTATTTCTTG